>NZ_DLSO01000167.1:0-41675 GCF_002500165.1 Gordonia sp. UBA7860
CGACACGTCCTCGGCGGGCGTTATCGTCTCCGTGTCGGCATCTTCGATGAGGACTTCGGCGTCGTCGGCGGTGGAGTCGGCTTCTTCGGCGGTGGAGTCGGCGTCTTCGACGAGGGTCTCGGCCTCGCCTGTCGACGGGCCCGCGTCCCCGTTGGCGGTCTCGGTCTCCGATTCTTCGGACGCCGAGTCTCCGGTGTCCGCGGTGGGGTTGTGCGCGCCGGCAGTGGTGGCCGACGAGGTCTCGTAGTCGTCGGAGTCGGGGTCGGCGGTGGCGCGCAACGACTGTTCGGCGGGGACGACGGGCGGTTCACCACCATCGTCGTCGGACTCAGACGACGCCATCGGATAGGAGAACAACGACTCGTCGCCGTCGAAATCTCCGTGAAATGCCTTGCCGTACGGGTCGAGCAGCAGCTTTGACGGGTCGCAGCGCAACCCGCTCGCCGGATCGTAGGGGCCGTGGACGCGATATCCGTAGAACTGGCCTGGGCCGATGTTCGGCAGATAGCAATGCCAGCAGTAGCCGTCGACCTCGTCGAGACGAATGCGACGCTCGTGTCCGTCCCTGTCGATCAGACACAGGTCGACAGCCTCGGCGACCTCGGAGAACAGCGAAAAGTTGGTTCCCACACCGTCATACGTTGCGCCGAGCGGATATGGCGTACCCGGCCAGACCGGGATGGGCTCGGGCTCGGGAGCGACGAGCGCGTCAGCCTGTTCGGGGCTGTCCGGCGGCAGCGATCCCGGCGTCGACTCTGATGTACGCGGGGGAGTGGCCGTCGTCGCGTCGGCTGTCTGTCCGACGCTCTGGGCATCGGTGCCGGGTGCCGGCTCGTGAGGTGCCGTGTCGTCGGTCGGCGGTACGGTCATGCCCACCTTTTCGCAGTCATGCCATGACCCTAGTCGCGATACGCGCCGTCTTCATCTCGGGGAAAAGCCGCACCCGTGTGGGTTAGACGACACCCCACGGTCGGTCTGCATCGGCCTACTCCGCGAGGAGGTCGCTGAGCCGACGGCGGCAGGCGCGTCAGCGGTGGTTGGGACCGGTCCAGGGCAGGGCCTGTGTCATCTGGCGTTCGAGCTCGTCGGTCAGACTGCGCACGTACGTCGCGCTCAGATGATGCCAATCCTTGTAGACGATGATGTTGCCCACGACTGCCGGGCATTCCGTCGGGGTGCAGATGCCGTTCGACACGTCGAGCGGATGGAACAGTGGCTTGCCGTCGGCGAACGGCGCTGCGGGATCGGTCGGGGAGAGCACCCGCGCCCGATCGGAGCCGCACTCGGATGCGGTGCCGCCGTCGGACAGGCACGTCGGGGTGTCGAGAGCGCCCGTCGGTCCCATCGGCCACGGTGTGTCGCGCATGCCGAGAACGGGGATGCCCGCATCCATGAACTGCGTGAAGATCGGCTTGTAGTCGTCGGGCATCCAGTCGCCCGGCTTGTAGTCGCGCGGACGGGTCGAGTTGGTGAACACCGCGTCGGGTTTGTCGGCGATCACCTTCGCCATCACGCGCTGCACCCAGTCGTGGCATTGCGGATACGGCACACCCCGCTGTTTGGGCACCAGCTCGGTGGACAGTGGGCACCCCATCTTCAGGTAGGTCGTGACCTTGAAGTGGTTGCGCTTGCCCAGTTCGTCGAGTGCGGTGATCCAGAACTCGGCATGCGAGCCACCTGCGAGGGCGATCGTTCTCGTCGCGGTCGGGTCACCGTAGACGCCGACATGGATCTCCGGGTCCTCGAACGAACTCATGAAGCCCTGCGTCGATGTCGCGGGAAAGTCGCCGAGTACTGCCAGCGGTGTCGGTTGGGGATCGAGCGCGGGCACCGGCCAGCCGTTGAGCAGAGCGCGGGCGCCGGGGTAGGAGTGCGGGTCGAGATTCGCTGTGTTGACGGCGGTGTTCGCGACGTGGCGGTCCCATGCATTGACCCCGACCGCGACGCCGATCGACAAGACGACCAGCACGGTCGTCACCACCGACGTGTAGCTAAGCCAACGCGAACGTCCCTGTCGGTCGCCGCGGGCCAGCTTCGCGCGGTCGCCGCCCCGCAGCGGATCCTCGACGTACCGCTTGGTCAGCCAGGCCAAACCGATGGACACCGCGAGGAGCCCGATGCCCTCGATGACGTTGGCGTGGTCTTTGCCGCGCCAGGTCAGATAGAAGATCAGCAGTGGCCAATGCCAGAGGTACAGCGAGTACGCGATCGTGCCGAGCCATACCGGTACCCGGCTGGACAGCGCACGGTTGACCGCCGGTTGCGACTGATCGATCGCTTCATGCCTGGACCGAGGACGCTCGAGTGCGGTGGCTCCCGCCCAGATGATGACGAGCGTCGAACCGACCGGCACCAGTGCCCACGGACCCGGGTACGAGTCGACGCCGTCGATCCACCACCCACACGTGATGATCAGGCCGAGAGCGACGATCGCCGCACCGTTGCGGAGCCAACGGGGAACGTGCCAGCGCGGCAACCAGATGGCGAGCAGACCGCCGGCGAGCGGTTCCCACAGGCGTGAGAGGGTGTCGTAGTAATTCCACTGTTGATTGACGCCCATCCGCATGTGCGCCCAATAGAACGAGACAGCGGCGACCGCCAACAGCGCGAGGCCGACGAGAAGACGGATCGTCTTCGGCTCAGCGATCGGTCGGATGATCGCCGACAGCAACTTGATCGTTCCGGCCGCGATGACCGCCGCGAACAACACGCCGACGAAGAACTGTCCCTGCACCGACATCGACCAGATGTGCTGCAGCGGACTGTTGGCGGAACTCGCCGCGAGATAGTCCTGCGAGTTCAGCGCCAGATACCAATTCTGGTAGTACAGCGCCGACGCACGCAGCTCGCGCCCGATGTTGAGCCAGCGGGTCTGCGGAAGCACGACGACGGTCAGGATCGCGACCGCGATGAGGACCGTGAACAGCGCGGGGAGCAGCCGACGCAGCAGTCGTTTGAGGCGCGGCCACGGATTGAGCGCCTCGATGAACGTGACGTGCGACGCCTGGCTGTTGATCGCGTGACGCAGCAGCGATCCGATGAAGAAGTAACCCGACAATGCGAGGAAGACATCGACGCCGCCGGACACCCTGCCGAACCAGATGTGGAAGCAGGCAACCAGCATGATCGCGATCCCGCGGAGGCCGTCGAGATCGGTGCGATACGCGGGGAGCGGTGGGACGGGCTCGTTCCGGTTAGGGGTCGTCACCACTTGGGTTGGGGCTGCCACGTCTGTCGTGCTTGCTTCCGTGTCGGGGGCTGGGACGAGTCGGTGGCGACCTATCCACACACACTCGCGGTGGACGACAACCGCCGTACTCCGCGTAGGAGGCTACCCGCCGCAACTGTGAAAAACCCATTCCAGCGGGTCCGACACACTGAGCAGAGGGGTGTCGCGGCGACGCAGAGGGGTGTCGCGACTACGTCGCCTCAGTGAGTCGCACGCGCCCGGTGTCGAGCGCCGTCGAGTAGTACGCCGAGCGCGTCGTCGAATTCTGCTGCGAAGTCGCGACCCGACGGGCCGGTGACCCCGAGCCGTTCCATCTGGGCCCGCGTCTGTTCTTCGATCGTCAGCCCGATGATGAGCTGGCATATCGCAGTGGCGACTCCATGTGCGTCGCGCGGGGTGAGTCCCCCGGAGAGCGCGACGTCGGTGAGGTCGTCGGACACCGTTCTTGTCGCGAGTCCAGAGGCCCACGCCGACGAGACCACCTCCGCGCTGTCGGGAACCGAGAGCAGCGCCGTCCGCATCCCGATCGCGATGTCGGCGAGTCTGGCGTCCCACGGCTGATCGGGATTCGACGGGTCGATGTCGCCGAGGATGTCGTCGGCGAGCGCGGCGAGCAGCGACTGCTTGTTGGGAAAGTGCCAGTACAACGCGTTGGGGCGGACACCGACTTCAGTTGCCAGCCTGCGCATCGAGAGGTCGGCGAGGCTGTAGTCGGTCAGGATGCCGCGCGCGGCGCGCAGGACGTCGGCGCGGTTGTTGCTCACCGCGTCAGGGTATCCAGGCGGTCTGGCCGTAACGCAACCTGTACAGCGTTCAGGAGGAGCCTGTACAGTGTCCAGGAGTTCGGTCCTGAACAGTGTCCAGGACCACTCTAAGCCGGCGAGGAGGGACGCACCACATGGATGCAGCCGACATCAGCCGCGTCGACGCAGCACACATCTGGCATCCCTACGGCGCCATGCCGTCGCCGACGCAGCCGCGCGTCGTCCGCGGCGCCGACGGCGTGCGACTCACACTCGCCGACGGCGGTGCGGTCATCGACGGAATGAGCTCCTGGTGGGCCGCCATCCACGGTTATCGCCACCCGGTCCTCGACGCCGCGGCGCGCGATCAACTGGAGTCGATGAGTCACGTGATGTTCGGCGGATTGACCCACGAGCCCGCCGCGCGGCTCGCGCAGTTGCTCGTCGACATCACACCAGGACCCCTGCAGAAGGTGTTCTTCTGCGATTCGGGTTCGGTGTCGGTCGAGGTCGCGGTGAAGATGGCGCTGCAGTATTGGCGCAGTCGTGGCATGCCTGGCCGCACGCGACTGCTGACCTGGCGCGGTGGGTACCACGGCGACACCTTCACCCCGATGAGCGTCTGCGATCCCGAGGGTGGGATGCACGCGATGTGGCGCCGGGTTCTGGCCGACCAGGTGTTCGTGCCCGCCCCGCCCGCGGAGTTCGATGCCGACTATGTCGACGCCCTAGAGGCCGCTGTCGTTGCACACCGCGACGAACTCGCCGCGATCATCGTCGAACCTGTCGTCCAGGGCGCCGGAGGTATGCGCTTCCACGACCCTGCCTATCTCGGGGAACTGCGTCGAATCTGCGACGAGCACGATGTGCTGCTGATCTTCGACGAGATCGCCACCGGATTCGGCCGCACCGGCGAGCTGTTCGCCGCCGACCACGCGCGCGTCTCGCCCGACATCATGTGCGTCGGCAAGGCGCTGACCGGCGGCTACCTGACGTTGGCCGCGACGCTGTGCACCACAGCGATCGCCGAGACGATCAGTGCGGGTGAGGCCGGTGGATTGGCGCACGGTCCCACGTTCATGGCCAATCCGCTCGCCTGTGCGATCGCGGTCGCGTCCACCGAACTGCTGCTCGACGGCCCGTGGCGACGCCGCGTCGCCGACATCTCCGACCTGCTCGCGCGAGGACTCGCGCCACTGAGCGACGTGGCCGGGGTTCGTGATGTCCGCACGTTCGGGGCCATCGGCGTCGTCGAACTCGACGACGAGGTCGACATCGCCGCGGCCACGGATGCCGCCGTCGACGCCGGAGTCTGGTTGCGGCCCTTCCGCAACCTGATCTACACGATGCCGCCGTTCGTCTGCACCGACTCCGACGTCGAGGCGATCTGCTCCGGAATCGCCGCGGCCACAACGGCGTCGTGTGCACAGTTGATCGGCGCGGGAGGTGCCCGATGACACCGGATCACGCCACACTGGGCTCTGAGTTCGGCGAGGTCGACACGCTGCGGGCGGCCGGCACGACGGTCGACGACGCGTCGGCTCTCGACTGGCTCACCGACGCCGCCGCGGCGCGCGATTCGGCTGGGCTGCACCGTGTTCCGTTCGTTCGCGAGGCCGGAGCGTCGATGCTCAACCTGGCGTCCAACGACTACCTCGGACTCTCGACGCACCCCGCAGTGCTCGCAGGTGCGCATGCGGCGCTCGATGAATTCGGGGCGGGGGCTACGGCGTCGCGCCTCGTCGCGGGTACCACGCGGTTGCACGTCGACTTCGAGGACGACATCGCCGACTTCATGGGTTTCGATGCGGCACTGTGCTTTTCGTCCGGCTACCTCGCCAACGTCGGAACCATCACCGCGCTCGTCGGCCGCGGCGACCTCATCGTGTCCGACACCGGAACCCACGCGTCACTCATCGACGGATGCCGACTGTCGCGTGCGCGAGTCGTCGTCGTCGACCGCGGCGATGTCGCTGCCGTCGCAGCGGCACTTCGTGAGCGCACAGAGGAGCGGGCACTGGTCGTCACCGATTCCGTCTACTCGGTCGACGGCGAGCCTGCGCCGGTCGCGCAGCTCTATCACGTTGCGCGTGAGCACTCTGCGGCGCTGCTCGTCGACGAAGCGCATGCACTCGGAGTGCGCGGGCCAGGGGGTCGGGGACTGATCGCAGAAGTAGGACTCTCCGGTGCGCGTGACCTCGTCGTCACGACCGTGTGCTCCAAGTCGCTCGGCGCCCAGGGGGGCGTGGTGCTCGCGACTTCTGCTGTCCGTGAGCACCTCATCGACGTCGCGCGCACCTTCATCTTCGACACCGGACTCAACCCGGCAGCGGTCGGTGCGGCGCGTGCGGCGCTCGGTGTCCTGCGTGCTCAGCCCGAGCTACCAGACCGATTGCGGCACAACGCGACACGCATGGCGCGCAGCCTCGGTGCGCCGGTCCCGGCCGCCGCGGTGATCTCGCGCATCGTCGGCGACCCGCAGCCCGCAGTCGACGCCGCAGCGCGGTGTCGGGACAGCGGAGTGTTGGTCGGGTGTTTCCGGCCGCCATCGGTCCCGCCGGGGACGTCGAGACTGCGACTGACCGTCAGAGCCGATCTCGACGACACGACCGTCGACCGCGCCGCCGAGGTCATCGGCGAGGCACTGGCCGAAGGCGGGGGTGCACGGTGACCCGCCCGGGACGTGCCCTCCTGGTCACCGGCACCTCGACCGACGTCGGTAAGACGATCGTCACCGCTGCGCTCGCGTGCGCTGCGGGAGGGTCGGCGAGTGGCGTCGGCGTCGGCGTGGCGGTGTGCAAACCCGCGCAGACCGGAGTCGAGCCAGGTGAACCCGGCGATCTCGCGACCGTTGCCCACCTCGCAGGTGTCGTCGATGTGGTCGAGTGTGCGCGCTACCCCGAGCCGCTGGCGCCGGAGACCGCGGCGATGCGCGCGGGACTTGCCCCACTGGACCTCTCGACCATCGTCGAGGCCGTCACCGAGCTCGTTTCGACTCATCGATTGACCCTCGTCGAGGGAGCCGGCGGGGTACTGGTGCGCCTCGCGCCCGACCTCACCGCGCTCGACGTCGCGCACGCGGTAGGAGCCGAAGCCGTCGTCGTCGTCCAAGCGGGCCTCGGTGCGCTCAATCACGCCGAACTGACCGTCGAAGCGTTGCGGGCGAGGGGAATTCGTCCCGCAGGCCTTGTCATCGGCTCGTGGCCGCGCGATCCAGACCTCGCCATGCGATGCAATCGCGTCGACCTGCCCCGGCTGACGGGGGTCCCCGTCGTCGGCGTCATACCCGCAGGAGTCGGGGAGCTCGAACCCGATCAGTTCCGGGCCGCGGCGCCCACCTGGTTCGATCCCGACTTCGTCGCAGACCTCAGTTCCCGTTCCGCGCCCTACAACATCGCGGCCGTTCAGCCCATCGAAGGAGTTCACGCATGACACAGGCACCCGTAGATCCGACGCTCGACGCCGCGACCGTGCAGGCGTCGGGCGCGTCGTCGACCGACATCCTCGACGTCGCGCGCGCTCAGGTGCTCGAACGCGGCGAGCCGCTCGACCGCGACCAGGTGCTCGAGGTACTGCGGCTTCCCGACGAGCGCCTCACCGAACTGCTGCAGGTCGCCCACGACGTCCGGATGCGGTGGTGCGGACCGAAGGTCGAGGTCGAGGGCATCATTTCGCTCAAGACCGGCGGCTGCCCGGAGGACTGCCATTTCTGTTCGCAGTCAGGGCTTTTCGCATCGCCGGTGCGCAGTGCGTGGATAGACATCCCGTCGCTGGTGGAGGCCGCCAAGCAGACGGCGAAGACCGGCGCGACGGAGTTCTGCATCGTCGCGGCCGTACGCGGTCCGGACAAGCGACTGCTGTCGCAGGTGGCCGCGGGAATCGAAGCCATTCGCAATGAGGTCGACATCCAGATCGCCTGCAGCCTCGGCATGCTGACGCAGGAGCAGGTGGATCAGTTGCGGGACATGGGTGTTCACCGCTACAACCACAACCTCGAGACGGCCCGCAGCCACTTCCCCAACGTGGTCACCACCCACACGTGGGAGGAGCGCTGGGACACGCTGCGCATGGTTCGCGACGCGGGCATGGAGGTGTGCTGTGGCGGCATTCTCGGAATGGGGGAGAGTCTCGAACAGCGGGCCGAGTTCGCGGCTGATCTGGCCTCGCTCGAGCCCGACGAGGTTCCGCTCAACTTCCTCAATCCGCGCCCGGGGACGCCGTTCGGTGATCTCGACGTGCTGCCTGCGGCTGAGGCGCTCAAGGCTGTGGCGGCGTTCCGCCTCGCTCTTCCGCGCACGATCCTGCGCTTCGCGGGTGGCCGCGAGATCACGCTGGGCGACCTCGGCGCCAAGCAGGGCATCCTGGGTGGCATCAACGCGGTCATCGTCGGTAACTACCTGACCACGCTGGGCAGGCCCGCCGAGGACGACCTCGACCTCCTCGACGACCTCTCGATGCCGATCAAGGCTCTTAACGACAGCATCTGAGGCCGGCGCCGGGAGCGTGCGAGCGGGCCGCTTCAACTCGGCGCCGGGAGCGTGCGAGCGGGCCGTTTCAGCTCGGCGTGCATACTCGAATTCGATGACCTACGAGCTGAGAGGACGCCGATGACTCCGACGCCCACCGTCGATCCGGGTGCCAAAAGCCCCATCGACATCCCCGGTCCGCTCGACGAGCCGTGCCGGTACGGCGTGTACACCGGCATCGAACTCGACCTGCAGTCGGCCGACGCCGTGCCGCAGGCGGCACGTCTCGGCTTGGAGCCGCCTCGGTTCTGTGGTCAGTGCGGCAGGCGGATGGTGGTGCAGGTGCGTCCCGACGGGTGGGATGCGCGTTGTTCGCGCCACGGTGTCGTCGATTCGTCGCAACTCGGTCGACGATGATGGCGCAGGTCTATCCGGGCACGCCCGTCAACCCGGTGTCGGTTCGGCGCAAGCACTCGCCTGCACCGCTGGTCGTCGTCGGCGCTGTCGTGCTGCTACTCGGCGCCGTATTTGGTGTGGCGTGGGCGGTCACGACCCCGGCGATGACCGGGACTGTGACTGCACAGGGCGCAGCTGTGCCGTCGGAACAGCTTGGTGAGGAATTCGCCGGTGTCGCGGTTTTCGCGTTCTGGATGCTCGCCTACGGTGCGGTCGCGGCGGCGCTCGCATGGTTCGCCGCGCGGTATTGGCGAGGCCTCGTCGGTTATGGCGTGACGTTCGTGACCGCAGTGATCGGCACTGTGATCGCGGGATCTATCGGCACCTGGGTCGCGCATCTGCACTTCCCGGACCCGCACGACGTCGGGATGGGGCAGACCTTCCGTGTGGTTCCCGACCTCGTGCTCGACGGCGCCACGCGCAACGGGTTCTCGGCGCCGTGGATTCTCCTGATCTGTGCGCCGTTGACCGTGAGTCTCGTCTATCTGGTGTGTGCGCTCGCCACCAGCGACGCCGACCTCGGTGTGGGCGACGGCGTCGTCGACGACGCAGATCAGTCGCTCACGGTGGGGGTTTGAGCGTCGCGAACTCGTCGGTGACGCGTAACTCGTTGTCGGCGAAGGCGTAGAGCGCGGGCGGCCGCCCACCTGAGCGGCCCGTTTTTCCGACGGTCCCGGTGGCCACGACAACGCCGCGCCGGCTGAGGATCCGCAGCAGGTTGGTTGTGTCGACGGGGTAACCCAGTGCGGCACAATAGATTTCGGACAGCTCCGACATCGGGAACCGGGACGGCGCCAACGCGAACGCGATATTCGTATACGAGAGTTTCCCTGCGAGACGTCGACGCGCCGCGGCGATGATGTCGGCGTGGTCGTGAGCCAGTACGCCAAGGGAATCCACCGGCTCCCATGCCGCGGTGTCGGGCAGGCGTGCAGGCGCATCCGTGGGAACCAGGCCAAGGTACGTCGAGGCGATCGTCCGCCGACCCGGTGTGCGATGAGGTGCCGAGAACACCGAAAGCTGTTCGAGATGGGCGACCTTGCGGATATCCATTGTGTCGGCGAGCTGACGGCGGGCGGTTTCCGAGAGGCTCTCGTCTCCCGCGACCTCGCCGCCCGGAAGCGCGAACGGCTCATCGTCGTGCTGCCGCCACAGAAGTACGCACAGTTGCGGCTCGACGTCCGGCGTCGGGCGTCGTACCTGGAAAACCGCACTCAGGACCTCGACGCCCGCAGTTCCCGCCGACTCGGACGTCGGGCGCCCCGCGTCGTGTGTGACGGCTTCCTGTGCGACCGATTCCGGGGAGGCGGCGCCATCGGAACTGGCGGGAATCGGCGCAGGCATGCGGTCGATTCTAGGGCTCGCTCCGTGAGGCAACCGCGAGGCGCTCCGCGCACGAACCCGCGAGGCGCTCCGCTCAGAGTTCGTCGAGGCTGATCAGGCCATCCTGGATCGCGCGAGCAACCAGCGACGCCTTGGTGCGTGCCGGACGGCCGGCGTCTGCGTACTTCGTACGAATGCGTGCCAGGTGCGTGTTGACGGTGCCCACCGAGATCATCAACCGCGACGCCGCCACTGACTTGGAGTCGGTGAGGAGCCACGTCCGAAGCACCTCGATTTCCCGAGTGGTCAGGGGTACGCGCGGGTGGCTCAATTCGGCGTCGTGGGGGATGGACTGCCCGCCGGGGCTCACCGAGGCCGACACCACAGGGCGTAGATGGGCGACGTCGGCTGAGCGTCCAGCGGTCGAAGGCGCCATGGGCGGCGGAGTCACGATTCGACGCGCGGCCAGCCTTTCGAGTGCTTCCTGGCGACGTCGGACCGCTTCGAGTGGAGTGGAGAACGATGATCTGCGCGTGGGGATCGAGGGCGCGATGGCCATCGGGTTGGGGGTTGTCGAAGGGGTGCCTTGGCCGGCGCGGGGGCCAATCGTGGAGGTCATCGGGGTATCTCCTGTGATTCTTGTCGAGCAGTGGCGGTGTTGTCGCTGACCTCTTCGACGCTATTGCCGCAGGCGACCACAGAAACGCGTAGTGCGCTACTCGAATCGGAGACCGACGGTACCCACCGGGCATGGTGCTACGATCTAGGTGTTTTCGACCGACAGTCGAAAACCTGTCTCGGAGCACGAACCGCGTTCTCCGGTCGCAGGCTGAAGGAGCGACCCATGAGTATCACCAGCGACCGTTCGGTAGCAGTCACCGAACCTGGTCTGATTGACGCGGTGTGGACAGACGGTCCCACAGGATTCACCGGAGTGGAACCGACCGCGGCGTGGGCAGAAGAGGTTCGGCGACTAGCACGTGCGCGCAATGCGACCATACTCGCGCACAACTATGAGTTACCGGCGATTCAAGATGTTGCAGATCACGTCGGCGACTCGCTCGCGCTCTCCCGGATCGCGGCGGAGGTCGACTCCGACGAAATCGTGTTCTGCGGCGTCCACTTCATGGCCGAGACCGCGAAGATCCTCAGCCCCGACAAGCGCGTCCTGATCCCCGACGCCAGGGCGGGATGTTCGCTCGCCGACTCGATCACCGCCGACGATCTGCGCGCGTGGAAGGCCGAGTACCCCGATGCTGTCGTGGTCTCCTACGTCAACACGACCGCCGAGGTGAAGGGCCTCACCGACATCTGCTGTACGTCGTCGAACGCGGTGGATGTGGTCGCGTCGATCGATCCCGATCGCGACGTCCTCTTCCTGCCCGACCAGTTCCTCGGCGCGCACGTCAAGCGGGAGACCGGCCGCGACAACATCCACATCTGGGCAGGCGAATGCCATGTCCACGCCGGTATCAACGGTGACGAGCTGACCGCCAAGGCCAACTCGCACCCCGATGCCGACCTCTTCATCCACCCCGAGTGCGGGTGCGCGACGTCGGCGCTCTATCTGGCGGGCGAGGGAGCAGTGCCCGACGACCGCGTGAAGATCCTTTCCACCGGCGGAATGATCGACGCTGCTCGGCAGACAGGTGCCAAGCAGGTTCTCGTCGCCACGGAGATCGGCATGCTGCACCAGCTACGTAAGGCTGCGCCGGGTATCGACTTCCAGGCGGTCAACGATCGCGCGTCGTGCCCGTACATGAAGATGATCACGCCGGCCGCGCTGTTGCGTGCGTTGCGTGAGGGTAAGGACGAGGTGTTCGTCGCTGACGATGTCGCCGAGCGCGCACGCAAGAGCGTCGAGCGGATGATCGCGATCGGCAATCCGGGTTCGGGTGAATGAGTCGATGAGCGCGTTCATCGGCCAGCGCGAGGCAGCCGGAGAACTCGACCTGGCGATCACCGACGAGGTGCGGGCGTTGATTCGGACGGCGCTCGACGAGGATCTCCGCTACGGCCCCGACATCACGACCGCGTCGACGGTGCCTGCCGGCGCGACAGTCGACGCGCAGATCGTCAGCCGTGCGCTCGGCGTGGTCGCCGGGCTTCCCGTCGTACTTGCCGTCCTCGACGAGGTCGTCGGTGCCGGTGCGTACGAGGTGACCGCTGCGGTTGCCGACGGAACGAGAGTCGCACCGGGAGACGTGGTGTTGGCGGTGCATGCGCCGACCGCCGCTTTGCTGACCGCGGAGCGCACGGCACTCAACCTCGCGTGCCATCTCTCCGGGATCGCCACCGCGACAGCTCAGTGGGTCGACGCCGTCGACGGAACGTCGGCGAAGATTCGCGACTCACGAAAGACGTTGCCGGGCATGCGCTATCTGCAGAAGTATGCGGTGCGCGCAGGTGGCGGCGTCAATCACCGCATGGGGCTCGGTGACGCCGCGCTGATCAAAGACAATCACGTTGCCGCCGCGGGATCGGTGAGCGCGGCGCTCCGCGCTGTGCGTGCGGCGGCACCCGACCTGCCGGTCGAGGTCGAGGTCGACTCGCTCGACCAACTCGACGAGGTGCTCGACCTCGCACCCCAACTCGTGTTGCTCGACAACTTCGAACTCTGGGCAACCCAGATGGCCGTCTCCCGCCGCAACAACAGGTCGCCGGAGACAAAGCTCGAGTCCTCCGGCGGGTTGAGTCTGGACCAGGCTGCCGACTACGCCCGCACGGGCGTCGACTACCTCGCCGTCGGCGCGCTGACGCATTCGGTAACCGCGCTCGACCTCGGACTCGACATTCCTCTCTGAGCGCTGCGGCGTGCAGACAACAGTCCTGAGATGCACCAGTCCTGAGATGCAACGGTTTTGAGATGCACTGTGGCCCACAGCGAAAAGGCTGTGGGCCACAGTGTGTCTGGAATCAGTGCGCGCTTGTGCGCGTACATCGTTTCGACGGTTACTCCGTGCGCGCGTGACGTCCGGGCTGAGCGTCGGCTTCTCCGGCGGCGGCCGTTGAGCGCGCAGTGGCTTCCGGACCGTCGACGAGTTTCGCGAACTCCTCGTCGATGTCGTCCACGTCCACGCCGCGAGCGTGGCTGTCGCTGGTCCGTCCGCTGTCCACGGTGACCGGAGCGACGTCGAACGACGCGGCGGGGGTGACGTCGATGACTTCCTCACGAACAGCGGCCATCCGCTGTTCGTCGAAGCTCTGCGTCTTGAGTGCGACCTCCTTGATGAACACGATCGCGACGAAGCTGATCGCAGCCATCACACCGGCGATGAAGAAGACGCGCGCGATTGCGTCACCGTAGGAACCGCGGACGATCTCGGCGATCGGTCCCGGCAGATCCTTGAGGTTCGAGAGCCCTGCACCCGACCCGCCGGTCTGTGCCGGATTGACACCCGCTGCAACCAGACCCTTGGTGATCAGGTCGGTGACGTGGGTGGCCAGCACCGCACCGAGAACCGACACGCCTGCCGCGCCTCCGAGCGAGCGGAAGAACGTCACCGTCGACGTCGCTGAACCGAGGTCATCGGGTCCGACGTTGTTCTGCACAGCCATCACGAGGTTCTGCATGGTCATTCCCATGCCGAGTCCGAGGATGAACAGGAACGCTCCGATGACGACCATGTCGGTATGGGCGTCGATGGTCGACAGGAGGAAGAAGCCTGCTGTCATCAGGGCAGCACCTGCGACGAGGAAGCGCTTCCACCGACCGAACCGTGTGATCAGGGCGCCCGAGACCGTTGCGGCGAGCATCGAGCCGATGATCATCGGAAGGGTGAGCAGACCTGCCGCCGTGGGGGAGTAGCCGCGGGCGATCTGGAAGTACTGACCGAGGAACACGGCACCACCGAACAGTGCGACACCGACTGCAACGCTCGCCAGTGTGGCGAGAGTCGTCGTGCGGTCACGGAACAACCGCAGCGGGATGATCGGGTCCTTGGCGCGTGATTCGACGAACAATGCACCTGCGATGAGGACGATTCCGAGTGCGACGAGACCGAACGTCATTCCCGAGAGCCAGGCGAAGCTGTCACCGGCGAGGGTGACCCAGATGAGCAGTGTGCTCACGCCTGCCGCGATAAGGAACGCGCCAAGGTAGTCGATGCGAACGTCCTTGCGGACCGTCGGGAGATTCAGCGTGCGCTGGATGACCAGCAAAGCGATCACCGCTAGCGGAACACAGACGTAGAACGTCCAGCGCCAACCGAGCCAGCTGGTGTCGACGATCACGCCACCGATCAGCGGGCCGGCGACCGTCGCGAGCGACATCACGGCTGCGATCGGACCCTGATAGCGGCCGCGTTCGCGGGGGCTGAACATGGATGCGATCACGATGACGACCAGCGCCTGCAGGCCACCGAGTCCGAGGCCTTGGATGACACGGAAACCGATCAGCATGCCGACCGACTGTGAGAGTCCGGCGAGCACCGAGCCGAGGGTGAACAACGCCAACGACGCCTGGACCAGGATCTTCTTGCTCACCAGGTCGGAAAGCTTGCCCCAGATGGGTGTAGTCGCCGTGGATGCGAGGAGCGTCGCCGTGACGACCCAGGTGTACTGGCCCTGCGTTCCATGCAGGTCAGTGATGATGACGGGGAGCGCGTTGGACACGATCGTCGACGAGAGAAACGCGACGAACATCCCGAGGAGCAAACCGACGAGTGCTTCGAGCTTCTGTCGATGGGTCATCGGTGCGCCCGCTGCGGAAGCAACCTCCCGCGTGGCGGTTAGAGACATGGGAGAACCTCCTGAGGTAGTGGCTGATCCCGCACGGTCTGCCGAGCGGGAGAGGGATGTCGGGGGCGCGGCGACAATGGCCGGCCGATTGCTGGCTGCAGACACGTCACGCAACCAACTAGTTGAGTGAAGCAACTATAACCATTGATAGTTGTAACGCGCAACTATCTTGAGTATTCCCGGCTCGGGCGGAGTTTCTCGACGGGGCGTCTCGCTGTTGAGTCAGCGCCGCGATGTCGGCGCCGGGGCACGCCGCCGATCAGGTCAGGTCGGGTTCGAACTCCGCGTCGTCGACAAGGAGGCGATTGAGCAGCCGGGTGAGTGTCCGGATGTCCTCGGGGTCCCATTCGGACAACCGTGCCCGCCAGTCTGCGACCGCCGCATCGGCTACGTGATCTACGCGTGCGCGGCCGGTAGGAGTCAAGGAGACCAGTCGAGCGCGGGCATCATGCGGGTCGGCGTGTCGCTCGGCCAGACCGAGGCGCACGAGGGCATCGATCTGTCTGCTCACAGTCGACTTCTCGAGTCCGAGCTGCGCGACGAGTGTTGATACCGGCAGAGATCCGTCGGCGCTGGCAAGCATCGCGATCAGGGGATAGTTCGACGGGTCGAGGTGGGGGTCAACCGCACGAGCACGGGTGCGCAGTCGAATCCGTCCCTGCCGCATCAGGTCAGCAAAACCTGTCTCCAGGTCGGTAATCGGGTCATCGGATACGTCGTCGGCGTCCACTGGGTGGTCGGAGCGAGCGTCGCCCATCTGCGGTGAATCCTGTCCGTCGCGGTTCGTCGGATGATGCGCCACAGGTTACCGCGCAGTTGAACATGATTCATGATTCGACTTGGCGTATCGGGGGCGCCGGCGAGGGTGCGGAGGATCTTGGAGAGGGCAGCCGTGCACGATCTGGCGCCGTGGTCTGCCGGGGCCGCATGTCTGCGCACTCCGGTTCGCGCCTGTCCCTCGAGCAACCACGTCTGCCCCGCCACCGGGTGCGGTGGCGGGGTGTAGACGGGTTGCGGCACAACCGGATTCGACGGTTCGCCGGGTCGGCGCGTTGTACTGGGTGGCGCGACGGTCAGGCGGCGTCGGCCAGCGGTGGGCCGAGGCTGTCTGGCGGGTCGACGCCGCCGAGCCGGTTGGGGCCGTCTGGTGGGGCTGGACCTGTTGGCGCTTCCGGGTCTGTGGGCGGCTCGGGGTCGAGCTCGAGCGGCCTGGTGAGGTTCCATCGGATGTCGACCCGCCTGCTGAGGCGAGGAGTATCAGTGGAAGGCATCCCATCCGCCAGCGCGAGCTCGACGCCGGTGAGCGTCTGACGTGCCACCTGCCTGCTCGGCGGGTCCGGCACCGAGGACGGCGCCACCATCCAGGCACCCACTGCGTCCGCGACCACCATCTGGTCGCTGGCCGTGTCTGTGGCGTTGTCGGCGCCCGCCCTGCCCGATGCTCGCGCACCGATCTCGGTAACCGTCGCGTCTGTGCCTGACCCGGTGGCGCGTGCCGCGGCTGCGGCTTGGTTGCTGGTGTGTTCGGCGGTGAGGTAGTCGCGGAAGTCGGCTGTGACGTCGGCGATGCGGTTGATGCGTTCGGGATTCTCCGGCATACCCGGCTTGGCGTTGAGTCGCCACGCAACACGGCCGGTATCAGGTCCTTCGGTGATCATGCGTGTGGTGAACTGCCCGGGTTTTGTGCCGACTCTGCGGTTGTGCACATCGCACGCCGGGACGAGTTGGTCGATGTCGGTGAGTCCACCGTCGGCCCAGTCTTTGGCGGCGTGATGCATCTGCACCCGTGAGGCGGGCTGGTTGCAGCCCGGTGCCGAGCACATCTTCCCACCCGCCGAAGCGAAGGAGGCGAGTCGTTGTCCCAACGACGCGATCCGCTTCGACCGACCCAAATACAACGGGATGCTGGTGTGGTCACCGAACACCGCCAAATACTGGCTGGCACCGGCGGTGGCGGCCATCTCGATCACGTCGTGGATTGGGAGGAGTGTTCCGGATGTGGTTTGTGCGATCCCTGCTTGTGCTTCCAACTCGTGCAGGCTGGTGGTGACGATCACCTGGATCGGTAATCCCCGGTGGGTGTTGCCCAACATCCCTGATTCGAGTACTTGCCCGAGGAGGGCGGAGAACGCGTCGTGATTGCGTTGGGCGGGTGAGCGTTGATCCCGCAGCGCAGCCGCCGCGACCTGCTCCGCGTTGGCGGTGGTGATCGGACCCACGGGTGAGTCCGGGTCGTCGGGGTTGTTCATGCCGGGTTTTGCCCACGAGTCCAGCACGGTGTCGAGCCGGGCGCGGGCGATCGGATCGAGATCGGCGGTCAACCGCGACATGAGTTGTGCGTTTTGCCGGTTCACCCATAACCGTCGTCGTCGTTTGCGGTCCTTCGGGTTGGTGAGTGTTCCATCCGGATCGAGGTGGGCGAGTAGCCGTGAACCGAGGTTGGTGATTTCGGCGGGGGTGAACTGAACCGCATACCCGGCCATCTGCGCTTCGGCGGCAGCTTTCGTCTCCGCCGACACCTCACCAGGGATGGCCTCCAACACTTCGAGTACCGCGCGGACGTGTGCGCCGGCGACGCGTCCTTCCACGACGTAGCCGGCCAGGGTGGGACAGGAGGGTGGGAGGCGGTCACCGCAGATGGTGGCGAACGATCCGGTCGCCGCGATCACTCGATACCGGGCGGCCGGATCACCAATATGCAGACGCTGCCCCATGAAGTTGCGAATGTCGCGGAAACCCAACGAGTGCGGCAGATCCCGGTCAGAAGCCTCCACGATCAAACGGTCCGTGACCGCACCGGCCGTGCGCAACGCCAGCCGTTCGGCCTCAACAGTGGCTTCCACGAGCACGTCGTCGGATACCAACGACACATCCACCGTCGCCAACTCATCCAACACCGCAGCCAGGCGTGACAGTTTATCCGCCACCACCGCATCCGCAGACCCCACCGCCGCCGTGGCCAAAGCCGAAGGCGCACGGCCGTTTCCGCCGTCGCTGCTGTTGCGTTTGCTGTTCACGTGCCGCCACCCCCGCCCCAACGTCGTGTCGAATATGTGTTCTACACTACCCGACAATACGGGCACCGTCGAGGAAAACTCGAAAGAAGTTTCGACACCTCTTGATCGGGTCTTCCCGGTCGCACTGCTTCGCTCCTGCCGTACTGCCGACGGACCGCATTCGGAAACCAGTGGTGCCGCCACATATCCTGGACACATCAACCCGACCGATCAGGAGACACCCATGCTCGCCCGAACCGACCTGCGCGGTAGCTCGCCGACGCTCGCTGAGCTGCGTCGCGCGTTGCCCCGTGGGGGCACCGACGTCAATGCCGTGCTGGATACGGTGACGCCGGTGGTGCATGCGATCGCCGACCGCGGCGTCGAGGCAGCACTCGAGTATGGCGAGAAGTTCGATGGCGTGCGTCCGTCGAGTGTTCGGGTTCCTGCCGATGTAATCGCCGATGCGCTGGCGAAACTCGATCCGACTGTCGCCGATGCACTGCGTGAGTCGATCACCCGCGCCCGGCTCGTTCACGCCGATCAGCGTCGTACGACGTCGCGTACACAGGTCGTCGACGGGGGAGCCGTCAGCGAAAAGTGGATTCCCGTCAGGCGTGTCGGCCTGTACGTTCCCGGTGGTAATGCCGTCTATCCGTCGTCGGTCATCATGAATGTCGTCCCCGCGCAGGAGGCGGGCGTCGGATCGCTCGTGGTTGCGTCACCTCCGCAGAAGGACTTCGGTGGTTGGCCGCACCCGACCATCCTCGCGGCATGCGCACTTCTCGGCGTCGACGAGGTCTGGGCCGTCGGTGGTGCGCAGGGCGTCGCGCTCCTTACTTACGGCGGTACGGATACCGACGGTGCGGTCCTCGATCCGGTCGACCTCATCACCGGTCCCGGCAACATCTACGTCACGGCAGCCAAGCGACTGTGTCGCGGACTCGTCGGCATCGATGCCGAGGCCGGACCCACTGAGATCGCCATCCTCGCCGACGATTCGGCTAATCCGTCCTTCGTCGCCGCCGACCTCATCAGCCAGGCCGAGCACGACGTTCTCGCGGCGTCGGTGCTCGTGACCGACAGCGTTGCCCTAGCCGACGCCGTCGACGCAGAACTCGACCGCCAGGTCGCCGAGACCAAACACCGTGAGCGAGTCACCACGGCGCTGAGCGGCAAGCAGTCGGGCGTCGTGCTCGTCGACGATGTCGAGGCCGGTCTTGCCGTGGTCGACGCCTACGCGGCCGAGCACCTCGAGATCCAGACGCGCGACGCCGCGCAGGTCGCCGATCGCGTGCATAACGCCGGCGCGATCTTCGTCGGCGACTTCGCGCCGGTCAGTCTCGGGGACTACTGCGCAGGATCGAATCACGTTCTGCCGACATCGGGTTCGGCCCGGTTCGCGTCGGGACTGTCGGTGCAGACCTTCCTGCGTGGCGTGCATGTCATCGACTACGACGAGGCGGCGCTGCGCGACGTCTCCGACCAGGTGGTCACCTTGGCGCAGGCCGAAGACCTTCCGGCACATGGCGATGCGATCACACGCAGGTTCTCGGGGGCTGTTGCCGGGGCCGCCAAGTGACGCCCGCCGCCACCGGAGCCCAGATTCCCGGCGCTCAAGTACCCGGAGCCCAGATCACCGTCGACGATCTCCCGCTCCGCGACAATCTGCGCGGTAAAAGCGCTTATGGCGCACCGCAATTGAAGGTGCCTGTCGTTCTCAACACCAACGAGAACCCGCACCCGCCATCGCCGGAACTGATCGCCGACGTCGCCGAATCGGCCGGCGCCGCAGCGGCAGAACTGCACCGTTACCCAGACCGTGACGCCGTCGCGCTGCGTAGCGACCTCGCCGCCTACCTGAGCGCAGCCACCGGAACCCACCTCGGCGTCGAAAATGTCTGGGCGGCAAACGGTTCCAACGAAATCCTGCAGCAGCTCCTGCAGGCTTTCGGTGGCCCTGGTCGTGCGGCGTTGGGCTTCGTGCCCAGCTACTCGATGCATCCGATCATCTCGGACGGCACCGACACCACCTGGCTCGAGGCCAAGCGCAGCTCCGACTTCTCTCTCGACATCGACTACGCGGTCGGCGAGATCTCCGCACGACGCCCCGACATTGTCTTCGTGACCTCTCCCAACAACCCGACGGGAGCGTCGATCTCGAACGACGGGCTCCGGGCCATCGTCGACGTCGCGCCCGGGATCGTGATCGTCGACGAGGCGTACGCGGAGTTCTCCGAGCAGCGCAGCGCTGTCGAGTTGATCGACGAGTTCCCGACGAAGGTCGTCGTCAGCCGCACGATGAGCAAGGCGTTCGCCTTCGCGGGCGGTCGGCTCGGGTACCTCGCGTCGTCGCCGGCAATCGTCGACGCCCTGCAGCTGGTACGGCTGCCGTATCACCTGTCGGTGCTCACGCAGGCCGCTGCGCGAGCGGCGTTGCGCCATGCCGACGAGACGCTTGGCGGAGTCGCGAAGATCATCGCCGAGCGCAAACGCGTCGTCGCCGACCTCGAGAAGGCCGGATTCGACGTCGTCGACTCCGACGCCAACTTCGTGCTGTTCGGCCGCTTCGCCGACGCTCCGGCATCGTGGCAGCGATACCTCGACAACGGCGTGTTGATCCGCGACGTCGGAATTCCCGCGCATTTGCGTGTCACGATCGGATTGGCTGACGAGAACGATGCGTTCCTCGACGTCAGCAGAAAGCTCGCCACCACAGATCTGGAGAAGTCACAGTGACCACCCCGGCACCGCGTATCGCACGCGTCGAGCGGACGACCAAGGAGTCGTCGATCGTCGTCGAACTCAACCTCGACGGCACCGGCGTGACGGCGATCTCGACGGGCATCCCGTTCTTCGACCACATGTTGACCGCTTTCGGCGCTCACGGCAGCTTTGACCTCACCGTTGAGGCGAAGGGCGACGTCGAGGTCGAGGGGCACCACACCATCGAAGACACCGCGATCGTGCTCGGTCAGGCACTTGGTCAGGCACTTGGCGACAAGAAGGGCATTCGCCGCTTCGGCGACTCGTACATCCCGATGGACGAGACGCTCGCGCACGCCGTCGTCGACGTGTCGGGCCGACCGTACTGCGTCCACACGGGCGAACCCGAGCACATGTTGACCGCGGTCATCGGCGGATACCCCGGCGTGGCCTACTCGACGGTGATCAACCGGCACGTCTTCGAGTCCATCGCGCTGAACGCACGTATCGCGCTGCATGTGCGTGTGCTCTACGGCCGCGACCAGCATCACATCACCGAGGCCGAGTTCAAGGCGGTCGCACGCGCGCTTCGTGCGGCGACCGAGGCCGACCCGAGAGTCAGTGGAGTGCCATCCACCAAGGGCGCTCTATGAGTACGACGAACATCGTCGTCCTCGACTACGGCTCGGGCAATCTGCGCTCGGCCCAGCGCGCACTGGAGCGCACGGGCGCCGACGTCACCGTGACCAGCGACTTCACCGCAGCGCTGGAAGCCGACGGATTGGTCGTGCCAGGTGTCGGTGCGTTCGCGGCCTGCATGGACGGGTTGCGCGCGGTCCACGGCGACCGGATCATCGGACGACGCCTCGCGGGTGGACGCCCGGTGCTCGGCATCTGTGTCGGCATGCAGATCCTGTTCGAGCGCGGCGTCGAATTCGGTGTGGAAGCCGACGGCTGCGGAGAGTGGCCGGGAACGGTCTCGCGGCTCGACGCTCCCGTGCTGCCGCACATGGGCTGGAACACCGTCGAGGCTCCGACGGACTCGACGCTGTTCAACGGAATCGACCCGGGCACCCGCTTCTACTTCGTGCACTCGTACGCGGCGCAGACATGGGAAATGGACAACGTCGGATCGCCACTGGCCGCACCGGCCCTGACGTGGGCCGAACACGGCAGCCGTTTTCTCGCGGCGGTCGAGAACGGCGCGTTGAGCGCCACACAGTTCCACCCCGAGAAGTCGGGCGACGCGGGAGCAGAATTGCTGCGTAACTGGGTCGGGAGCATCGCATGAGCGCGTCCGACGGTGCGCCCGAGCGCCCACACTTCTCCTACGGGCGGTTCGTGACATTCGTCTTGGGTTCCGGAGTGCTCGTGCTGGTGATCGGCATTCCGATCATCCTTGCGCTGGCACACTGGTCACCGGTGGCAGGTTTGTTCGCAGCCCTGCTCGTGGTGCTCGCGATGATCGGGACGATCGGCTGGATGTCGCGACGGATCATCGGCAACTACGAGCGCAGGGTTCGCGCCCTCGACGAGGAAAACCCCGGCCCCTGACCGGCGCGCGACCGCGATCACCCACCGAACACTCCGAGATCACCAGCCCGTACGAGACGAACAGACCCGTACGAGAACAACAGACAGGAAAGACTTCACGTCATGGGGAAGACCCTCGAACTCCTACCAGCCGTCGACGTTGCCGATGGACAGGCCGTTCGGCTCGTCCGCGGTGCGGCGGGCACCGAAACCGCTTACGGCTCGCCCCGCGATGCCGCGCTGGCATGGCAACGCGACGGTGCCGAGTGGATTCACCTCGTCGACCTCGACGCCGCGTTCGGTCGGGGCAACAACCGCGAACTACTCGCCGGTGTGGTGGGCGAACTCGACGTGAAGGTCGAGTTGTCCGGTGGCATCCGCGACGACGAGTCCCTCGAAGCCGCACTGGCGACGGGCTGTACCCGCGTGAACCTCGGTACCGCTGCGCTCGAGAACCCCGAGTGGTGCAGGCGCGCGATCGCCACCTACGGCGACCGTATCGCCGTGGGACTCGACGTCGTCGCAGACGGTGATTCGTATCGACTGCGTGGTCGGGGATGGGTCACCGACGGCGGTGATCTGTGGGAGGTACTCGCGCGACTCGACGGCGACGGCTGCGCGCGCTACGTCGTCACCGATGTCAGCAAGGACGGCACGCTCGGCGGGCCGAACCTCGATCTGCTCTCCGAAGTCACCAAGGCAACCGACGCGCCCGTCGTCGCGTCGGGTGGTGTGTCGGCGCTCGGCGACCTCATCGCCATCGCAGGCCTGGCCGACCAGGGTGTCGAGGGCGCGATCGTCGGCAAGGCTCTGTACGCGGGGCGATTCACCCTGCCTGACGCTCTGGCGGCGGTCGGTAACCTGTGACCACCGGTTCCGGCCTGGATCTGCCCGCACTCCTCGAGGTGGCGGGCAGCATTCTCGACGGTGTGTCCGGCGAGTTCGTCGCCGGGCTCGGCGCGCCCAGTGCCGTTGTGAAGGGTCTGACCGACTTTGCGACCCAGGTCGACCTCGACCTCGAACAACGCATCCGACGAGAACTCACCGACCGGACCGGAATCAACGTGCACGGCGAAGAATTCGGTGGACCACCGGTGACCGACGGTGCCGTGTGGGTCCTCGACCCGGTCGACGGAACGTACAACTATTCGACGGGCATGCCGCTCACAGGCATCCTGCTCGGACTGCTCGTCGACGGTGAGGCGGTACTCGGTCTCACATGGCTGCCGCTGACCGGACTGCGCTACGCCGGTCACGTCGGAGGTCCGCTGTACCGCAACGGCGTCCCGATGGCCGCGCATCTTCCGACGACGCTCGCCCAGACGGCCGTCGCGTTCGGACCGTTCAACGTCAGTCACGGCGGTCGCTACCCCGGGGCTCGTCGAGCGCAACTACTCGAAGCGCTGAGCGTGCGAGCGGCCCGACTGCGCATGACGGGCAGCACCGGCGTCGACATGGCGTACGTAGCCTCCGGAATCTTCGGTGCCGCAATAGCTTTCGGTGCACATGCCTGGGACAACGCCGCCGGCGCGGCCCTGGTGCGTGCCGCAGGCGGGCTCGCCACAGACCTCGCGGGCAACCCGTGGACGGCGTCGTCACCGTCGCTGGTGACCGCGATGCCCGACGTGCACCGCGAGCTGATGGCCGTGATCGACGACGTCGGCGTGTGGTCCGGCAGCGACATCACCAGCACCACTACCGACCCCCGCACAGCGCAGCACGGCAGCCCCGAGCGCCCCGGCGCAGACGACAGGACTTCTCGATGACCCTCGCAACCCGCGTGATCCCGTGCCTCGATGTGGACGACGGTCGGGTCGTCAAGGGCGTCAACTTCCAGAATCTCCGCGACGCGGGCGACCCCGTCGAACTCGCCGCGCGATACGACGCCGAGGGCGCCGACGAGTTGACCTTCCTCGACGTCACCGCGTCGAGTTCGGGACGCGCCACGATGATCGACGTGGTGCACCGCACCGCCGACGCGATCTTCATCCCGCTGACCGTCGGAGGTGGCATCCGCACGGTCGACGACGTCGACGCGATGCTGCGTGCAGGCGCCGACAAGGTGAGCGTCAACACCGCGGCGATCTCGCGCCCCGAGGTGCTCGCCGAGATGAGTCGACGGTACGGATCGCAGTGCATCGTGCTCTCGGTCGACGCCCGAACGGTTCCCGACGACGCAGAGCCGACGCCGTCGGGGTGGGAGGTCACCACACACGGCGGACGCAAAGGCACCGGAATCGACGCCGTCGAGTGGGCGCAGCGCGGTCAGGAGCTCGGCGTCGGCGAGATCCTGTTGAACTCGATGGACGCCGACGGCACCAAGCAGGGCTTCGATCTGCGGATGCTGGCCGCGGTCCGCGCGGTGGTCGACGTCCCCGTAATCGCCAGTGGTGGAGCAGGCAAGGCTGTCGACTTCGCGCCAGCGGTGCTGGCGGGCGCCGACGCCGTGCTCGCCGCATCGGTGTTCCACTTCGGTGAGCTCACGATCCCGGAGGTCAAGGGTGCGATGGCAGCAGAAGGCATCGTCGTACGTACCGAACGCGACACGGAAGGGCAGGTCTGATCGCATGGCACTCGCGCCGGAACTGACCGCACAGCTCAAACGCAACGCAGACGGACTCTTCGCCGCCGTTGCCCAGGAACGCTCCACCGGGCAGGTGTTGATGGTCGCGTGGATGGACGACACGGCGCTCGAGCGGACACTCGCGACTCGTCGTGCCACCTACTACTCACGCTCACGCCAGGAGTACTGGGTCAAGGGCGATACCAGCGGACACACACAGTACGTGCACGACGCTCGTCTCGATTGCGACGGCGACACGATCCTGCTGATCGTCGACCAGGTCGGGGCCGCCTGCCACACCGGTAACCACAGCTGTTTCGACACCCCGTCGCTGGCCTTCGACGTCGACGATGACCAGACCGACGACCAGCACGTCGACGAGCGCAGCGAGGACCAGAAAATCGACGGGGCGGGCGCGGCGTCGAGTTGATGCCTGGGACAATCGTCGGGGAGAAGCTCTCCCCACAGCTCCGCACTCCACGAGCTCGAAGGTCGCACGACGCTGCGGCCTCGAACCCGACGCGGACCAGCCGACGGAAGGCGGTGACGCAGTCATGCCACTGATCCAGATCTCGCAGACCCAAGGTCTATCCGACCGGGTCAAGCGCGAGACCATCGCGGCGGTAACCGAGGCGTACGCGAAGGCCACCGGCAAGAACCCGGATTCGGTATGGGTCACCATCACCGAGGTGCCCCGCTCACAGTGGGGCGTCGGCGGCGAGCCCCTCGGATGAGCGGCGAACACACACTCGCGGCCGCGACCGACGAGTCGCGGAGCAGCTCGGCGTCGAATACGAACGCTGATACGACGACGCTCGAGCAGTTCCTCGATCTCGCGTCCGACCATCGCGTCGTGCCCGTGACGCGTAAGGTGCTCGCCGATTCGGAGACGCCGCTGTCGGCGTACCGAAAACTGGCGGGTGAGCGGGAGGGCACCTTCCTGCTCGAATCCGCGGAGAACGGCCGATCGTGGTCGCGGTGGTCGTTCGTCGGCGTCGGCGCGCCGTCGGCACTGACCGTTGTCGACGGCAAGGCCGCGTGGTGGGGGACTGTTCCCGCAGGCGCTCCCGTCGACGGCGATCCACTCACCGTGCTCGCCGAGTCGCTGCGCTTGCTCGCCACGGATCCTGTCCCCGACATGCCGCCGCTGACCGGCGGATTCGTCGGCTTCATGGCGTACGACATGGTGCGCAGACTCGAGCGTCTACCGGAGACAACCGTCGACGACCTCGGCCTTCCCGATCTGATGATGCTGTTGGCGACCGATCTTGCCGCCGTCGACCATCACGAGGGGAGCATCACCCTCATCGCGAATGCGGTGAATTGGGACGGCAGTGCCGAACGTGCCGAGGAGGCGTACGCCGACGCCGTTGCCCGACTCGATGCGATGACGCAGGCGTTGGCCGCACCCGCACCGTCGACCGTGTCGCGCTTCGACAGGCCTGCACCCGATTTCCGCGTGCAGCGCACCCGCGAGGAGTACGGCGAGATCGTCACCGGCCTGGTCCGCGAGATCGAGGCGGGCGAGGCGTTCCAGGTGGTGCCGTCGATGCGCTTCGAGATCGACACGGACGCCGACCCGCTCGACGTCTACCGCATCCTGCGGGCCTCCAACCCGAGTCCGTACATGTACCTGCTGCGTATGCCGGGCGTGGGCACCGACGACAGCGGTGCACCCCGAAAGCCCTTCACGATCGTCGGATCGAGCCCAGAGGCGCTGGTGGCGGTGACCGACCGGGTTGCCACGACGCACCCGATCGCCGGCACACGCTGGCGCGGGGCCACCGAGGAGGAAGATCAACTCCTCAGCAAGGAACTCAGCGAGGACGAGAAGGAGAACGCCGAGCACCTGATGCTCGTCGACCTCGGCCGCAACGACCTCGGCCGCGTGTGCGCCCCGGGCACCGTCAAGGTCAGCGACTACCGCCACATCGAGCGGTACAGCCACGTGATGCACCTCGTGTCGACGGTGTCGGGGACGCTGCGCGACGACAAGCATGCGCTCGACGCTGTCACCGCGTGCTTCCCCGCGGGAACGCTGACCGGTGCACCCAAGGTGCGGGCAATGGAACTGATCGAGGCCAACGAGAAGACACGACGTGGCCTGTATGGCGGAATCGTCGGCTACCTCGATTTCGCGGGCAACGCCGACACCGCCATCGCGATCCGCACCGCACTGATGCGCACGGGCATCGCGTACGTGCAGTCGGGCGGCGGCGTGGTGGCCGACAGTGAAGCCGACTACGAGTACAACGAGGCCCGCAACAAGGCCACCGCTGTTCTCAACGCGATCGCGGCGGCCACGACGATGCGTCGCGTCGGCGTGGAAGGTGACGGCGTGGAAGGTGACGGCGCGGCGAGTGTCGACCGGGAGAGTGCCGGCGTGGAGAGTGACCGATGACCGCAGCTGAACCCGAACGAAATCCCGGCACCGCTGGTGTCGACGGCCCTGCGAACGACGCCGCTGACGTCGACGGCCGTGCGGTAAGTGCCGCCGACCGCGAGAAGCAGGCGGCGCGGGCGCAGCGTCGAACAAAGCTCCTCGGATCGATTCTTCTGGCCGCGGCGGGGCTCGCATTTTGGATCGCATCGCGCCTGACGTGGGCAACGGTGCTCGCGGCCGACGGCTTGTCTCCGGCGCGGACCTTCGACGTCAAGGGCAGCGACTGGAGCCCGTGGCTCACGCCACTCGCGCTGGTGTTGCTTGCGGCGATCCTCGCGGCGATGTCGCTGCGTGGGTGGGGTTTGCGCATCCTGGCGCTCTTGGTTGCGGCGGCGGGTGTGCTCGCCGCCTTCCCGGCGATCTCGCTCGTCATGGGCGGAACGAACGACACGTATGCCGCCACTGCCGCAGGTCTCAACGATCGATACGTCGTGCAGTTGGTGACCACTCACAACTGGGTCGCCGTGGTTGTCCTCATCGGGTCGCTGTGTGCCGTCGCAGCCGGGGTTCTGCTCATGCGTGTCGCGTCCGGTGCGGGCATGTCGTCGAAGTACAAGACCCCCGCCGCGCGACGCGAAGACATCGAGCGCGAGATCTTCGCAGAACACAAGCGTCGCCGGGCAGCCGAATCAGCCCAGTCCGACAAGAATGCCCAGGCAGGCAAGGATGCCCGGTCCGCGAACGCTGCCTCGTCGGAGGGGTCGTCCCCAGTGCAGAAGGGCGCTGCGGCAGACGATTCGGCGGAGTCAGGCGGCTCGACGGGCGATCAAACCGACGCGCCCGATGCCCCCAACGAGCGCATGCTCTGGGACGCTCTCGACACCGGGATCGACCCGACAGATCAACGATGACGAAAACCACAACCCGCTCCCGGCGCTTCGAAGGCGGCCGTCTACCCTGAGAGCACGAACAGAAAGGGAGCCAGCTGTCGTGAGCACGCCCACCGTCCTCGATTCGATTCTCGAGGGAGTGAAAGCCGATGTCGCCGCACGTGAGGCGATCGTCGACTATGCGGCCGTCAAAAAGGCGTCCGTTGCCGCGCCGGCTCCTCGCGATGCGATGGCTGCGTTGCGCAAGACCGGAATCGGCGTCATTGCCGAGGTGAAGCGAGCGAGTCCCTCCAAGGGCGAGCTCGCCGACATCCCTGATCCAGCAGACCTCGCCGCTGCGTACGAAGCGGGCGGTGCACGCATCATCAGTGTCCTCACCGAGGAGCGTCGGTTCCGTGGGTCGCTCGCCGATCTCGACGCTGTCCGCGCCCGTGTCGACATCCCCGTGCTGCGCAAGGATTTCATCGTCGGGCCGTATCAGATCCACGAGGCCCGCGCCCACGGTGCGGACGTCATCCTGCTGATCGTCGCGGCACTCGAGCAGAATGTGCTCGCCTCGCTGCTCGACCGCACCGAGAGTCTCGGCATGACCGCGCTCGTCGAGGTACACACCGAGGACGAGGCCAGCCGTGCACTCGAAGCCGGTGCGTCGGTCATCGGTGTCAACAATCGCAACCTGAAAACCCTTGAGGTCGACCGCGATACGTTCGCGCGGATCGCTCCGGGGCTGCCCACCGAGACCATTCGGGTCGCCGAGTCGGGCGTGCGTGGCACTGCAGATCTGCTGGCATTCGCCGGTGCGGGTGCCGACGCGGTGCTCGTCGGCGAGGGCCTGGTCACCAGCGGAGACCCGCGCACAGCGGTCTCCGAACTCGTGACCGCCGGTACCCATCCTTCCTGTCCGAAACCCGTTCGCTGACACTCGCTTTCGATCTAGCGTCGACTTGCGTGTCACGGACGACGAGATGTCTGTGAGAGTTCCGTGACCACCGAATCCCGATCCGACGATCAACTCCAGGCCGAGTTCCCCACTGCGAGTGTCGGAGTCAGCACGCGTACGTCGTCGGAACCCGACGCGGGCGGACACTTCGGCGTGTACGGCGGACGTCACGTTCCCGAGGCGCTGATGGCGGTCATCGACGACGTGACCGCTGCCTACGAGAAGATGCGCACAGACGACGAGTTCCTCGGCGAGCTCGATCGGCTGCAGCGCGACTACGTCGGACGTCCCTCGCCGCTCTACGAAGCCACGCGCCTGAGCGAATTCGCCGGTGGCGCACGGATTTTCCTGAAACGCGAAGACCTCAACCACACCGGGTCGCACAAGATCAACAACGTGCTCGGGCAGTTGTTGCTCGCCAAGCGCATGGGTAAGACCCGCATCATCGCCGAGACTGGTGCCGGTCAGCACGGTGTCGCCACCGCCACCGGCTGCGCACTGTTCGGTATGGAGTGCATCGTCTACATGGGCCGCGTCGACACCGACCGACAGGCACTCAACGTCGCGCGGATGCGACTGCTCGGCGCCGAGGTCGTCGCCGTCGACAACGGTTCGGCGACCCTGAAGGACGCGATCAACGAGGCGCTGCGCGACTGGGTGACCAACGCGCACAACACCTACTACTGCTTCGGCACCGCGGCCGGTCCGCATCCGTTCCCGATGATGGTGCGCGACCTGCAGCGCATCGTCGGACTCGAAGCCCGCGCGCAGATCCTGGACCAGGCGGGTCGCCTTCCCGACGCCGTCACCGCCTGCGTTGGTGGCGGGTCCAACGCCATCGGCATCTTCCACCCCTTCCTCGACGACTCCGAGGTGCGCCTCGTCGGCTTCGAGGCCGCGGGTGACGGCGTCGAGACCGGTCGACATGCCGCGACGTTCACCGGCGGCACGCCCGGCGCATTCCAGGGCGCTTACTCGTACCTGCTTCAAGACGAAGACGGCCAGACCATCGAGTCGCACTCGATCTCGGCGGGCCTGGACTACCCGGGCGTCGGGCCCGAGCACGCACAGCTCAAAGACACCGGCCGAGCCGAGTACCGCCCCATCACCGACACCGAGGCGATGGACGCGCTCGCTCTGCTCAGTCGTCGAGAGGGCATCATCCCCGCCATCGAGTCGGCACACGCACTCGCCGGAGCATTGAAGCTCGGTGAGGAATTGGGGGAGGGCGCGATTGTTCTGGTCAGCCTTTCCGGTCGCGGCGACAAGGACGTCGACACCGCTGCGCGCTGGTTCCACCTCTTCGACCCGCCGCCGTCGGAGAACGAGGTCGGCGTGACGACCGGTACCGCGGCTGCTGGCACCACGGCAACGAGCACAGCGGGGGACGCGCAATGACACATGCCAAAGCGCCCGTGCACGCGGGAGCGTCGAAATTGGGTCCGGTCTTCGAGAAGTGCCGCGCCGAGGGGCGTGCCGCGCTGATCGGATATCTCCCCGTTGGCTACCCGACCGTCGAGAAGTCGATCGAGTCGTTCGAGACGATGGTCCGCGCGGGCTGCGACATCATCGAAGTCGGTGTGCCGTATTCGGATCCGGTCATGGACGGACCGACGATCCAGGAGGCTGCCGACCTCGCACTGACGAACGGCGTGCGGGTCCGCGACGTGTTCCGTGCTGTCGAGGCGATCACCGCTGCGGGCGGGAACGCGGTCGTCATGAGCTACTGGAACCCGGTGCTGCAGTACGGCGTCGACAAGTTCGCGCGTGACCTGGCGGCTGCGGGCGGCGCGGGCATGATCACGCCCAACCTGATCCCAGAAGAGGGTGCCGCCTGGCACGCGGCGTCCGACGAGTTCGACCTCGACCGCATCTACCTCGTCGCACCGTCGTCGACGACCGAGCGCATTGCGCTGACCGTCGACGCGTCGCGCGGGTTCGTCTACGTGGCCTCGACGATGGGTGTCACGGGGGCGCGTGACGCGGTCTCCGACGCCGCGCCCGAACTGTGTGAACGAGTCCACGAGTACTCCGACATCCCGCTCGGCGTCGGGCTCGGTGTCCGAAATCGGGAGCAGGCGTCGCAGATCGCGAGCTACGCCGATGGCGTGATCGTCGGTTCGGCACTGGTCACGGCGGCCAAGGCAGGTCAAGACCATCTGGCCGACCTGGTCACGGAACTGGCCGCAGGTGTGCGGGAACCGCGAGCAGACCTCTGACCGCCGCGGTGGCTTCGTTCGTCGGGGTGGCAGCGTCCGTTAGGGTGGCAGCGTGACAGCGCCGACGACGACGATGCTCGCCTATATCCCCAGCCCGCCGCAGGGCGTGTGGTACATCGGTTCGTTTCCGCTCCGGGCCTACGCGTTGTGCATCATCGTCGGCATCATCGTCGCCGTCTGGTGGGGAAACCGCCGGTGGATTGCCCGCGGTGGGCGTTCGGGCGAAGTTCTCGACGTCGCGATCTGGGCGGTCCCGTTCGGTTTGATCGGTGGTCGCGTCTACCACGTGCTCACCGACTGGCAGATCTACTTCGGCGACGGCGGAAAGACTCCGATCGACGCCTTCAAGATCTGGGACGGTGGTCTCGGTATCTGGGGTGCCGTGTTGTTCGGCGGCCTCGGTGCGTGGATCGGCACCAGGCGCATGGGCATCAAGTTGCCGCCGTTCGCCGACGCCATCGCGCCCGCGATTCTGCTGGCCCAGGCCATCGGGCGCCTCGGCAACTACTTCAACCAGGAGCTCTACGGCCGACCGACCGACGTTCCCTGGGGTCTGGAGATCTACGAGCGCGTCGACTCGTCGGGACAGGCCGACCCGGGCTTGATCACGGGAGTGTCGAACGGGCACGTCGTCGCGGTTGTGCATCCGACGTTCCTGTATGAGCTCCTGTGGAACCTGTTGGTCGTCGTGATTCTCGTGCTTGTCGACCGCTACTTCCGCATCGGCCACGGCCGACTGTTCGCGCTGTACGTCGTCGGCTACTGCATCGGACGATTTGGGGTCGAGCTCATGCGCTCGGACCCCGCCTTCACCCACATCGCCGGTGTTCGCATCAACGTATTCACCGCTGCACTCGGCATCGTCTGCGGTGCGATCTACTTCATCGTCGCGCCACGGGGACGGGAGCAAGGGCTCGAGGTCTACTGGCCTGAACGGGCCGCCGAACTCGAAGAACTCGGCCACACGGGCGCCTACTTCGACGACGACATCGACGACGACATCGACGACGAGGACGACGGCGAGCACTTCTTCGACGACGACGACGATGAGTCCGACGACGAAGAGTCCGAGAACGACGAAACCGAGAAGAACCAGACCGAGAAGGACAGGGTCGACAACGGCGTAGCGGATCGCGAGGAGTCGGATGACTCGTCGTCGAAGGCGATCGCGGCCGCTGGCGTCGCGGCGGGCGCGGTTGCCGTCGGCGGTGTCGCTGCCGCGACTGCAGACGACGAGCCGTCGGACGGCTCGGTGACAGAGCCGGACGCAGACGAGGCCAGCGTGGGGGTCGGGGAGGCTGACGTCGAAGAAGTCGACGATGCTGACGTCGATGAGGCTGATGCCGATGCCGAGAAGGCCGGCGCCGACGCCGACGTCGAGCAGGATGGCGTCGACTCAGAACCGGTCGACGCTGATGGGGAGGCCGAAGCCACTGATGTCGGCGATGACGTCGAGTCCGACGCCGGCGACACCGAGACCGACTCGCGCGCCGCGACTGACTCGGACGCCGCACCCGACCCGGACGCAGAAGGCGACCCGGAGACGGAAGGCGACTCGGACACTGAGCCCGACTCGGACGCTGATCCTGATGAGCACACCCCCGCGCGCGACGAAGCCGTGGAAGATGGAGGTGACTCCGCCCCCACCGAGTCCGCCGCCACCGAGTCTGATGCCACCGAGACTGATGCCACAAAGTCCGGTGTGACACAGGCCGGGGACGCAGAGTCCGGTGCCGCCGAACCTGCAGGGTCCGATGCGGCGGATGATCCGACCGACGAAGGGATTCCGATGAGCAGCGCTGAAGACGAAGCCGTGACAGCCGACGAGATCGCGGAGGGTCTGTCCGAGGACATCGAGGACAACGCCGACGACGAGGGCGACACCAGCCCGTCGGGCGTCGACGAAGATGAGGCCGAACTTGCCGACGGGCAGGAGATCAACGCAGGTGGCCCCGATCCCGTCCTCGACGAGAACGAGGAGATCGTGTCCAAGATCATCCCGGGGACCGGCGAATCCGCTGACGCGAAACCGTGGAACCCCGAGAACGATCCGGCTCGACCAGACGGCGTGATCACCGAGTCGGAGCTTCTCGATGAGTCCGATTCAGAGTCAGATACGACCCCTGGCGACACGGCCGACATCGACGCCGAAGAGGTCGCCGAGGGCATTGCCGAAGACGCCGAGGCCTCCGCCGATGACGACGGTGCCGCGACTGCAGAAGGCGTGGACGAGGCCGAAGAGGTTCTGGCCGACGGTCAGATGACGAACGCGGGCGGACCCGACGCCGTCGTCGACGAGAACGAAGAGATCGACGCCAAGATCATCCCGGGCACCGGAGAGTCGGCCGACGCCAAGCCGTGGAAGCCTGGCGACGCGCAGTAGCTCGACGCACTCGGGTCTCAGTGGGCTGCAGGAAGTGGCGGAAGTTTTCTTTCCTCGGCTTTTGTGCGTGTCCCCGCGAAGTGTCTGGGGGAGAGGTCGGGGAGTGGGGGAAGGATTCTTTCCCCTAGATTCGGCGCCAGCCCGACACCGCGCCCCCCGCCAGACGACCCGCGCCACCCGACGACCCCTCACCCGACGACCCGCCGCCCCCCCACCCGACGCCCCGACCTCCCGAACCCCAACCCCCGCGCGGCGTTGCAGACCACGCGGCGGGCGGTGGTCGGATAGAGTGAGATCTCACCCGGGAACACGCGTCCCCAACGGCGTCGTGTCCTGACACCTGCTCCACGGGCCAGCGCTGTCCCTGAGGACTTCAGCATTTGATTCACGCGAATCGAGTGGAGGCTCGTGATGTTGTTTTCTGCGCTCCCGGCCAAACAGGGCCTGTACGACCCAGAGACAGAAGTGGACTCGTGTGGTGTCGCGATGGTTGCCGACATCCACGGTCGACGGTCGCATTCGATTGTCGCCGATGGTCTGCTCGCGCTCGAGAACCTCGAACACCGCGGTGCGGCAGGCGCTGAGCCGAATAGCGGCGACGGCGCAGGCATCCTCATCCAGCTGCCCGACGAATTGTTCCGTGGGACAGTCGATTTCGCGCTCCCGGCGCAGTCGGAGACTGGCGCGAACACTTACGCTGCCGGCACCTGCTTCCTGCCGATGGACCAGGCGGCCCGGCGCGATGCGATGGACCGCGTCTCAGCGCTCGCCGAGGCAGAGGGCATCACCATCCTCGGGTGGCGTGACCTCCCCGTCGACGTCGACGGCGCCGACATCGGCGAGACCGCAGTCGGCTGTATGCCCTTCATGGCGCAGTTGTTCGTCACGGTCGAACCGGAACCCGGACAACCACGACTCGGCGGCGTCGACCTCGACCGCTACATCTATCCGTTCCGCAAGCAGGCCGAGCGCATCACGCCCGAGTTCGAGGCCGCAGGCACAGGGCTGTACGTCGCGTCGCTGTCGAGTCGCACCATGGTCTACAAGGGCATGCTCACGACGATGCAGTTGCCGCTCTACTACCCCGACCTGCGCGACGACCGTTGTCTCAGTGCCATCGCCATCGTCCACTCGCGCTTCTCCACCAACACCTTCCCGTCGTGGCCGCTCGCGCACCCGTTCCGGTTCGTCGCGCACAACGGTGAGATCAACACCGTGCGCGGCAACCGCAACCGCATGCGGGCCCGCGAGGCTCTTCTCGAGACCGACCTCATTCCCGGCGACCTCAAGCGTGCGTTCCCGATCTGCACACCAGAGGCCTCCGATTCGGCGTCACTCGACGAGGTCCTCGAACTCCTCCACCTCGGTGGCCGCAGTGTGCCGCACGCGGTGATGCTGATGGTGCCGGAGGCGTGGGAGAACGTTCCGTCGATGGACCCCAAGCGTCGCGCCTTCCTGCAGTTCAACGCCTCTCTGATGGAGGCGTGGGACGGTCCCGCATGTGTCACGTTCACGGACGGAACCGTCGTCGGCGCAGTCCTCGACCGCAACGGGCTGCGCCCCGGACGCTGGTGGCAGACGCGTGACGGACGGGTCATCCTCGCCTCGGAGTCGGGTGTCCTCGACGTTCCGGTCGATGACGTGGTATCCAAGGGACGCCTCGAACCGGGTCGGATGTTCCTCGTCGACACCGCGCAGGGACGGATCATCCCCGACGAAGAGATCAAGGGCGAACTCATGCGTTCGGAGCCCTACGACGAATGGCTGCACGCAGGGCTTCTCGACATCGCCACACTCCCGCCGCGCCCGGTCTACAAGCCCAACCACGACACGGTCGTCCGACGTCAGGTGTCCTTCGGTTACACCGAAGAGGACCTGCGGGTCCTGCTGACCCCGATGGCGGCGTCGGGTTACGAACCTCTCGGCTCGATGGGCACCGACACGCCGGTCGCCGTGATGTCGCAGCGGTCGCGGTTGCTCTACGACTACTTCGTCGAACTGTTCGCGCAGGTCACCAACCCGCCGCTCGATGCGATCCGCGAGGAAATCGTCACCTCGATGGCACGCGTGATGGGACCCGAGCAGAATCTGCTCGCACCGACCGCGGCGTCGTGCAGGCAGATCATGCTGCACTGGCCGGTCATCGACAACGACGATCTCGCCAAGCTCGTCCACATCAACGACGACGGCGACAACCCGGGACTCTCCGCGAAAGTTCTCCACGGCCTCTACGAGGTGGCCCGTGGCGGCGAAGGCCTCGCCGATGCGCTCGAAGATCTTCGACGCCGCGCCAGCCAGGCGATCGCGGAGGGGCACAGCACGCTCGTCGTGTCGGACAGGCACTCTGACCGCGAGCACGCGCCGATTCCCTCACTCCTGGCCGCGTCTGCGGTGCACCACCATCTCGTCCGCACCAAAGAGCGCACGAAGATCGCGCTCATCGTCGAGTCGGGCGACGCCCGCGAAGTGCACCACATCGCACTGCTCATCGGGTTCGGCGCTGCGGCGGTCAACCCGTATCTGGCACTCGAATCGATCGAGGACCTGATCGCCGAGGGCGAGCTGACCGGTGTCAGGCCGTCGAAGGCCAAGCGCAACTACATCGAGGCGCTCGGCAAGGGCGTCCTGAAGGTGATGAGCAAGATGGGTATATCGACCATCAGCTCGTACACGGCGTCGCAGGCGTTCGAGGCCGTCGGTCTCTCGTCTGCGGTCGTCAAGGAGTACTTCACCAGAACGGTCTCGCGGATCGAGGGCGTCGGGCTTGACGAACTCGCCGAGGAAGTCCGCATCCGGCATCACCGGGCGTTCCCGCACAACCCGACCGAGCAGGTCTATCGACGACTCGAGGTCGGCGGTGAGTACCAATATCGCCGCGAGGGCGAGTTGCACATGTTCACCCCGGAGACGGTGTTTCTGCTCCAGCACGCCACCAAGACCGGACGCGACGACGTGTTTCAGGCGTACTCGGACAAGGTCGACGATCAGTCGCGCAAGGGTGGCACGCTGCGTGGACTCTTCGAACTGGACTTCTCGGGTCGCGACCCCGTGCCGCTCGACGAGGTGGAGCCGATCGAGTCGATCATGACCCGCTTCAACACGGGCGCGATGAGCTACGGCTCGATCTCCGCCGAGGCACACGAGACCATCGCGATCGCCATGAACCGCATCGGTGGTCGGTCCAACTCCGGCGAGGGCGGCGAGGACACCGACCGTCTCTACGATCCGGAACGACGCAGCGCCGTCAAACAGGTCGCGTCGGGCCGGTTCGGTGTGACGAGCGACTACCTCACCAACGCCACCGATATCCAGATCAAGATGGCGCAGGGTGCCAAGCCCGGTGAGGGCGGTCAGCTCCCCGCGTACAAGGTGTACCCGTGGATCGCGAAGACACGACATTCGACGCCGGGCGTCGCGCTCATCTCGCCGCCGCCGCACCACGACATCTACTCCATCGAAGATCTCGCGCAACTGATCCACGATCTGAAGAACGCCAACTCGCAGGCGCGGATCCACGTGAAGCTGGTGAGCGCTGTCGGTGTTGGCACCGTCGCGACAGGCGTCTCCAAGGCCCACGCCGACGTCGTGCTCATCTCCGGATACGACGGCGGAACGGGAGCGTCGCCGCTCACCTCGCTCAAGCACGCGGGCACACCCTGGGAGATCGGCCTCGCCGACGCCCAACAGACGTTGATGCTGAACGGGTTGCGCGATCGCATCACCGTGCAGTGCGACGGTGCCCTCCGCACGGGCCGCGATGTCATCATGGCCGCGCTGCTCGGTGCCGAGGAGTACGGCTTCTCGACCGCACCGCTCATCGTGTCCGGGTGCATCATGATGCGTGTCTGTCACCTCGACACCTGCCCGGTCGGTGTGGCGACGCAGAACCCGGTGTTGCGTTCGCGGTTCACCGGCCAGGCCGAGCACATCGTCAACTTCTTCCGATTTATCGCGGAGGATGTGCGAAAGTACTTGGCGCAGTTGGGATACCGGACGCTCGACGACGCGATCGGACAGTCGCAGCGGTTGCACACCGACACCGCCGTCGCCCACTGGAAGAGCAAGGGACTCGATCTCAGTCCGATCTTCCGTCGCATCGAGGACAAGGGACCGACCCGCCGCGTGCGCGGTCAGGATCACGGCCTCGACAAGGCGCTCGACCAGACGCTCATCCAACTCGCCGAAGGCGCGCTCGAAGATGCGCATCCGGTGACGCTTGAACTTCCGGTCCGCAACGTCAACCGCACCGTCGGGACGCTGCTCGGTTCGGAAGTGACCCGACGCTATGGCGCCGAAGGACTCGCCGAGGACACCATCACCGTCGAACTCACCGGGTCGGCAGGGCAGTCGCTCGGCGCGTTCCTGCCGCCAGGCATCACCATCAAGCTCACCGGTGACACCAACGACTACGTCGGCAAGGGTCTGTGTGGCGGCAAGATCGTGGTTGCTCCGCACGAGGATGCCTGGTTCATCGCAGAAGACCAGGTCATCGCAGGTAACACCATCCTCTACGGAGCGACGTCGGGCGAGGTCTACCTCCGCGGCAAGGTCGGCGAGCGGTTCTCCGTGCGCAACTCGGGTGCCACCGCGGTGGTCGAGGGCGTCGGCGACCACGCCTGCGAGTACATGACCGGCGGTCGCGTCGTGATCCTCGGACCCACCGGCCGCAACATGGCCGCGGGAATGTCCGGCGGTATCGCGTACGTCTACGACCTCGACGAGACCAAGGTCAACGGCGCGATGGTCGAGCTCCTCCGACCCGACCCCGACGACCTGCGCTGGCTACACGAACACATCACCAAGCACACCGAGCTGACCGGATCGGCGATCGGCGCGTCGATGCTCGCCGACTGGCCACGGCGATGCCTGGCCTTCACCAAGGTGATGCCCACCGATTACAAGCGCGTCCTCGACGCGGCCAGGATGGCCGAAGCCGAAGGGCGAGACGTTGATTCAGCGATCATGGAGGCGGCACGTGGCTGACCCACGCGGATTCCTGGAAATCGGGAAGAAGGAAGCAAAGTATCGTCCGGTCGCCGAGCGCGTGCAGGACTGGGAAGACGTATACGCGCACGGATTCGACCCTGTCGCGTCGCTCAACGAGGTCTCCGAGCAGGCCCGTCGGTGTATGGATTGCGGAATCCCGTTCTGCCACTCCGGAACTGCCGGATGCCCGTTGGGAAATCTGATTCCCGAGTGGAACGACCTCGTGCGTCGTGGTCGGTGGGATGCGGCAAGCGCACGTCTGCACGCGACCAACAACTTCCCCGAGTTCACCGGAATGGTCTGTCCCGCACCGTGCGAGGCGGCGTGTGTGCTGTCGATCTCCGAGTCGACGACCGGCGGCAGCGTGACAATCAAACGTATCGAGAAGACGATCGCCTACGAGTCGTGGGCAGAGGGCATCATCGGTCCCGAGGCGCCGGATGCGAAGTCGGGCAAGTCGGTTGCCGTTGTGGGCTCCGGTCCCGGCGGATTGGCGGCTGCGCAACAGCTGACCCGCGCAGGCCACGACGTCACGGTCTACGAGAAAGACGACCGCGTCGGTGGTCTCCTGCGCTACGGGATCCCCGAGTACAAGCTGCAGAAGTCCGACATTGAGCGGCGTGTTGCTCAGATGCGCGCTGAGGGAACACAATTCGTCGTCAACTGCGATGTCGGCATTGATCTCACAGTTGACGAACTGCGCAGCAGGCACGACGCCGTCGTGCTCGCGATCGGTGCGATGAAGGCGCGCGACAACCCGGTCCCGGGACGTGAGCTCAACGGAGTGCACCTCGCGATGGAACACCTCGTTCCAGCCAACAAAGAGTGCGAGGGCGACGGGCCGTCGCCGATCAGCGCGGCCGGGAAACACGTCGTCATCATCGGCGGCGGCGACACCGGAGCCGACTGCCTCGGAACCGCGCATCGCCAGGGCGCGGCGTCGGTGGTCCAACTCGACTACAACGCCGAACTACCCAGCGACCGTGACGACAACCGTTCACCATGGCCGACCTGGCCGCTTGTCATGCGGACGTCGAGTGCGCACGCGGAGGGCGGCGAACGCAAATACCAGGTAGCGGTGCAACGATTCGTCGGCGACGCCGACGGCAACGTGACGACGATGGTGCTCGCCGAAGTGAAGGTCGTACGCGAGCCCGACGGCCGACGGGTGATCACCCCGGTCAGCGACGAGTTCGAGATCCCTTGCGAATTGGCACTTTTCGCGATCGGATTCGAAGGCGTACGCGACACGGCGCTTCTCACCGATCTGGAGATCGAGCCCAACCGCCGCGGCAACATCTCGTGCGGAAGCGACTGGCAGACCGACGCGCCCGGCGTGTTCGTGTGTGGCGACGCCCATCGCGGAGCGTCGTTGGTGGTGTGGGCGATCGCCGAGGGACGTTCGACAGCACGCGCCGTCGACGAATTCCTCATGGGTGCCTCGGATTTGCCGTCACCGGTAAAACCAGCCCAACTCCCGCTGTCGGTTCGCTGACCACCGCGCACCACTGCGCGAAGCAACGTCGCGTAGACGTCCGATGACAACTCAGGTGTAACGATGGCTATGCCGAAACGAGCGGACTAAGGTGAGCACAGTGGAACGCCGAACCAAGATCGTCTGCACCCTGGGTCCAGCTACCAATAGCGAAGAGAGGCTGAAGGAACTCGTCGACGCCGGAATGGACGTCGCGCGACTCAATTTCAGCCACGGCACGCATGATGACCACAAGGTGGTCTACGAAAGAGTGCGAAAGGCCGGCGACAACGCCGAGAAGGCGGTAGGCATCCTCGCCGATCTCCAGGGTCCCAAGATTCGACTGGGCAAATTCGAAGACGACGGCGCGCTCAACGGCGAAGTCATGTGGAACACCGGCGACACCGTGCGCATCACCACCGACGACATCGTCGGAACGCACGACCGAGTGTCGACCACCTACAAGCGACTCGCCGACGACGCCGTCCCCGGCGACCGGCTGCTCGTCGACGACGGCAAGGTCGGCCTTGTGGTCACCGACGTCGAAGGCAACGACGTGGTCTGCACCGTCACCGAAGGCGGCCCGGTCTCGAACAATAAGGGCCTCTCACTGCCCGGCATGAACGTCTCGGTGCCCGCGATGAGCGAGAAAGACATCGCCGACCTCGAATTCGCGCTCGGCCTCGGGGTCGACCTCGTGGCACTGTCTTTCGTGCGCAGCCCCGCCGACATCGAGCTCGTCCACGAGGTCATGGATCGTGTCGGCCGCCGCGTACCCGTCATCGCCAAGCTCGAGAAGCCCGAGGCCATCGACAACCTCGAGGCCATTGTCCTCGCCTTCGACGCGATCATGGTCGCCCGCGGCGACCTCGGCGTCGAACTCCCGCTTGAGGAAGTGCCGCTCGTGCAGAAGCGTGCCATCCAGATGGCCCGCGAGAACGCCAAGCCGGTGATCGTGGCAACGCAGATGCTCGACTCCATGATCGAGAACTCGCGCCCCACACGGGCCGAGGCATCCGACGTCGCGAACGCCGTGCTCGACGGCGCCGACGCCGTGATGCTGTCCGGCGAGACATCGGTCGGCAAATGGCCCATCGAGGCGGTGCGCACCATGAACCGGATCTGCAAGGCCGTCGAGGGAAGCTCCCGCGACGTCCCGCCGCTGTCGCACGTCCCACGCACCAAGCGCGGCATCATCTCCTACGCCGCGCGCGACATCGGCGAACGCCTCGAAGTCAAAGCCCTCGTCGCGTTCACCCAGTCCGGTGACACGGTTCGACGACTCGCGCGCCTGCACTCACGGCTCCCGCTGTTGGCGTTCACGCCCACCCAGGCCGTGCGCAGCCAACTCGCCCTGAGCTGGGGCACCGAGACGTTCATCGTCGACCGCGTCGACACCACCGACAACATGATCGACCAGGTCGACTTGCAACTCCTCCGCATCGGCAGGCTTCGCGACGGCGACGTGGTCGTCATTGTCGCCGGCGCGCCCCCCGGCACCGTCGGCTCGACGAACATGATTCACGTGCACCGCATCGGCGAGCAGGACCACTGAGTTTATTTGCGCGTCTCGTGGCTGCGCCTTTTGCCCCGTTCTTCCTCCTCATCGCATCGTCGCTTCGCTCCTCGCTCTTCGTCGTGCAGA
>NZ_DLSO01000169.1:0-13451 GCF_002500165.1 Gordonia sp. UBA7860
TCACCTCCGCGTATTCGGCGGCTTCTCGGTGCAGCGCAGCACGATCCGACGCCACCTCGACGTCGCGACGCCCGAACAGGCCGACGTTCTCGGGCCGGTCGTCGACGGCCAGCACAACGCCAGCGCGTCCGCCGCTGACATAGTCGAGCGTGGCGATCGCCTTCGACGTGTGGAACGGCTCGGTGTGCGTCACGGTCACGGTGGGCATCAGTCCGATGCGCGTGGTGAGCGGCGCGATACGTGCCGCGATCAGCACGGTGTCGAGTCTGCCGTTGACGAGGTCGGTACGCACCGGCGGCGCGGCGGTCGACGACTCGCCAGGCAGTATCGGTCGAGGCTCGAATCCGTCGTCGAGGGTGACGAGATCGGCTCCCGCACGTTCGGCGGCGATGATCGCGTCGCGCCAGTAGCTGGCGTGCAACAGTGCGTCCGGTCTGGCCTCCGGGTCTCGCCATGCGGCCGGGTGTCGACCGGCGCCCCGCAGTCCGATGGCCAACGACAGCGTTGAATCACTCACGACTCGTCTCAACGGTCGGTCCGCTCGGGTCTCTTCCTGACCGAGGCCAAAAGATCAGCGTGAGCGCAACCGTTCACCCGATCGGCGATTGGGTGCTTACTGGGACATTGCGGACTGAGAACAGAGCTGCCGAAATTCGAGCTGTGGGAGTGACGATGAGCTGGTTGACCAAGATAGGCGTGCTGTCGCAGATGGTCGACACGCACCACCAGATGCTGTTGCGCGGAGCAGCGGGGATGACGCCCGAATCGTCGGCCGCTTACTACCCGGGAGTCGGCCATGCTGACCCGAGCATCGGCACCCACACCGCCGGCGCCCCACACGACAACCCGCAGCGTATCCCTCAATGACCGCGGAACGAACTGCGCCGCTGCCCCTCTCAGTCCTCGACCTTGCGCCGATCAGTGACGGGTCGACTCCCGCAGAGGCGGTACGGCGCAGCATCGCGCTGGCGCGCGCCGCCGAGGAGTGGGGCTATCGACGCTTCTGGCTCGCCGAGCACCACTTCGTCTCGGTCGGTTCGTCGTCGACTGCCACGCTGATAGCCCTGGTCGCTGCCGCAACCGAGTCGATCCGGGTCGGCAGTGCGGCGGTTCAGCTCGGACATCACACCGCGGCGTCGGTCGTCGAGGCGTTCGGCACCATCGACGCGGTGTTTCCCGGTCGCCTCGACCTCGGGCTCGGGCGGTCGGGGCAACGGCGCACCGAAGCACTCGCCGCGGCGGCGGCTGCGCCCAAGGGGCCGCCACCCGCGGCCGAACCCGAACGCCTCGTCGACGGTCTGCTCCTACCCGAACCGTTCGCCGGCGCGAGTATTCTGTCGTCACCGCTGATCGGTGCCACCGCGGCGGCACTGGAGTTCGAGGGTGCCACGCAGCCCGACTTCGCCGACGCCGTGTCCGACATCCTCGCGCTGCTCGACGGGGGGCTGCGCGTCGGCGACGTCGAATTGCACGCTGTCCCAGGCGAACACGCCAGCGTCGAGGTCTGGGTATTCGGTAGCAGTAAGGGGCAGAGCGCGCAGGTCGCAGGTGCCGAGGGTCTACCGTTCGTCGCGAACTATCACGTCAGTCCCGCGACAGTTCTCGAGGCGGTCGAAGCCTACCGGGCCAACTTCCGTCCGTCGGCCCGTCTGTCCGAGCCGTACGTAGTGGTGTCCGCGGACGTAGTCGTTGCCGAAGATGATTCGACCGCAACACATCTCGCGTCGACATACGGCCACTGGGTGCACGACATCCGGACCGGCAGGGGAGCGCAACCCTACCTCGATCCCGATAGCGCAGGGCAGCTGACCGGTGAGCAACTGGCGGTTGTCGATGACCGGATTCGGACTCAGTTCGTGGGCTCGCCGTCGACCGTCGCCGAACGACTCGACACGCTGGCGCGCGTCACCGGCGCCGATGAGCTCGTGATCACCAGCGTCACACACGATTTCGACGACCGGCTTCGCTCGCACCAGCTCCTGGCAGCAGAATGGGGGCTCACCGACTCACGTCGATGAACCCCCATCTGGTGCGAACCTAGTTGACGGTCACCATCTCGTAATCGCCGAGCTTGCCGGCGAGGACACCGAGGTGTTCGTCAGCGTCGCCGAGGGTGCGAGAGATCGCGGTCAGGCGTGCAACGTAATGTCCCACAGGGTATTCCGCTGTCATGCCGATGCCGCCGTGCATCTGGATCGCTTCCTGACCCACCTTGCGTGCCGAGCGGCAGACCTGCAGCTTCGTGCGGCTGTAGACCGACGGGTCGTCGACCTCGTCGTTGAGCGAAGCCGTCGCATACAGGCTCATGCTGCGTGCCAGCTCGAGCGCCACGTACACGTCCGAGGCGCGCTGCGTCAGTGTCTGGAAGGTCTTGAGCGGTACCCCGAACTGCTTGCGCGACTTGAGGTATTCGGTCGTCAGCTCCATCGCGCGTTCCATCGCGCCGACTGCCTCGGCGCACTGGGCCGTCTGCGCGAAGATGTCCGCGTAGGCGATCGCGTCGGACTGATCACCCTCGGCCAATTCGATCGCCGGGGCGTTGGCAAAGGTCACCCGGGCGGCTCGACGGTCGTCGTAGGTGCGGAACCCGTCGACGGTCACCCCCGATGCGTCGGCGTCGACGATGAACAGACCGATGGTTCCGTCGGCGCGGCGGGCGCTGACGACGAACTTCTGTGCCACGTCGCCCGCGAGGACGGGGTACTTCACTCCGTCGAGGGTGACGCCGTCGCTCGCGCCGGTCGCCGTGGTGGCGACTGCCGCTGCGGGCCAACGATCTTCGGGTTCTGCGTGTGCGTATCCGAGCAGCAGCCGTCCCTCCGAGACCTCTGTCAGCAGGCTGGTGCGGCGGTCACCCGACGCGACCCTGTCGATGACGACGCCCGGCAACAACGCGCCGTACAGCAGTGGCTCGGGTGCGAGGCTGCGACCAACCTCGCCCATCAGCGCACTGACCTCGACCGGCCCCGCGCCGGTGCCGCCCGCGTCCTCGCTGAACGGCAGTCCGAGGATGCCGATCTCGGCAAGCGACTCCCAAATCGACGCCGACCAGCCGGTGTCGGTCTCCGACACCGCGCGGATCTTCTCGATGTCATAACTCTTGAACACGCTGCGGACGGTGTCGCGCAGCAGTGACTGCTCTTCGGTGAGCTCGAAATCCATTGTGTTACTCCAGGTGTGGTTGTCGGGCTACAGGCCGAGGATCGACGACGAGATGATGCTGCGCTGGACCTCCGACGAACCGCCGTAGATGGTCACCTTGCGGTAGTTGAGGTATTCGGGCACCGCGAGCTGCGCCCAGTCGGGTGTTCCGACACCCGGCGCGTCAACCGCCAGACCGCGCGCACCCGCAACATCTGCGAGCAACTCGGTTGCCGACTGCTGCAGCTCACTGCCACGCAGCTTGACCAGTGACGACACCGGATTCGGCTTGCCGTCGGCAGAGCCTGCGACGACGCGCAGCTGGGTGACCTCGAGCGCGAGCAGTTCGGTTTCGAGTTCGGCGAGGCGCGCGGCGAACAGCGGGTCCTCGAGCAGCGTGCCGGTCGCGGTCTTCGTCGCGGCGGCGAGCTTCTTGGCCTCGGCCAGCTTGGTCTTGGTCCAGCCGACACGTGCGATACCGGTGCGCTCGTTGCCGAGCAGGAACTTGGCGTAGGTCCAGCCGGCGTTCTCCTCGCCGACGAGGTTCTCGACGGGCACCTTGACGTCGTTGAAGAAGACCTCGTTGACCTCGACGCTGCCGTCGATGAGCTTGATCGGACGCATCTCGATTCCCGGAGTGTCGAGATCGATGAGCAGGAAGCTGATGCCCGCCTGCTTCTTGACGTCGGGATCGGTGCGTACGAGGCAGAAGATCCAGTCGGCGTACTGCCCGAGCGTGGTCCAGGTCTTCTGGCCGTTGACGATGTAGTGGTCGCCGTCGCGGACGGCGCGGGTCTTGAGGGACGCGAGGTCGGAGCCCGCCTCGGGCTCGGAGAATCCCTGGCACCACCAGATGTCGAGGTTGGCGGTCTTCGGGAGGAACCGCTCCTTGATCTCCTGTGAACCGAACGTCGCGATGACCGGACCCACCATGTTGACGTTGAACGTCAGGGGATCGGGCACGAAGTTCAGGCTGAGCTGATCGTGGTAGATGTTGCGCTGAATGGGCGTCCAGTCGCGGCCACCCCACCCGGTCGGCCAGCCGGGGGTGGCCAGACCCTCGGCGTTGAGGATGCGCTGGGTGGTGACGATGTCGTCGGGCAGGTTCAGCGTGCCTGCGGCAGCACGCTGACGGATCTCCTCGGGGATCTTCGTCGTGAAGAAGCTCTGGAGTTCTTCGCGGAACTTCTGTTCATCTGAATCGAACTTCAAGTGCATGTAACCAGTCTTACCCTGTGGCACCTGTACTGCGAAAGTGCGGCCCCGCGAGATTCCTCCAGATCGTGATCTCGGCCACGCTGTACCCGCAGCCTGAGTCCTCACCGTAGTGAGTCGAGACCGTGGCGTCGCATCGAGCGCCGAGGCGTTCGGTAAGTGAGGACGCGTCAGGCGCGAACGCGATTGTTTCTGGTTCGCGTCCATGCGGTGACGAGTGCGCCGAAAACGGTGATGGCGAGGACATAGGCGACGTAGCAGACGACGGTCTCCTGCAGACCGATGTGCGACACCACGAGTCCCGCGATCACCGCGGGAACACTGAAGGCGACGTAGCTCGTGATGAAGACTGCCGAGAACACCTGCCCGCGCTGATGCGACGGAGTCTGGCTGCTCAGGTTGTCGAGTGCCCCCAGGAACGTAGCCGCGAAACCGGAACCCGCGATGATCGACCCGACGATGTAGAGCGGAAGCATCGACGTGAGGACTCCTGCCAGGGAGATGATCGCGCCGCCGGCGAGTGCCGGATAGCCGTAAGTGAGTTTGGTACCAGCGTCCCAGGTGGTGATCGCGAGCGAGGTGACCGCGCCGGAGGCGAAGAATACGAACAGCACGGCGCCCGCGGCTCCGTGGTTGCCGATGCCGAATACACGCGCCACCACCGATGAACCAAGCGAGAGGTAGAGGCCTCCCATCGACCAGGTCGCCACGAATGCCGGGATTGCCGTGACGAACAGCTTCCGCAAGGCCGATGGCACCGACGCTTGAGGCGCGAGCGTTCGCCACAGGTGGCGGCGGGAATCGAAGCCGACGCGTTCCGATGTCTCCGGGATGATCAGGAGTGCGACGAGCAAAATCGCGAACACCGCCAGCGTCACCTCGTAGACGAGGAATCGCGGCGCGGGTGCGTACTGGACCAGCACGCCCGCAACGACGACGCCTGCCGCCAGTCCGAGTGTGGGTCCCGCGCCGGTGATCGCTGAACCCAGTCGCTCCGACGGCTGCATGTCGACGACCGTGGCGGTCAGTGTGCCGATTGCCGCTCCTGTCGCGAGTCCCTGTAGGGCCCGTGCCGCGATCAGGAGTCCGACGCTGTCGGCGGCGACGAACAGCGCCATGCTGCCGATGAGCAGCACGAGCGCGACCGCGAGGACCGGGCGTCGGCCGATGTGATCTGACAGGGAACCCACAGTGAGCAGGCTGACCAGCATGGTTGCGACATAGATCGCGAACACCACGGTCAGGGTGAACGGCGAGAATCCCCATAACTGCTGGTAGACGGGGTAAAGGGGGGAGGGGGCTGCCGACGCGAACAGCACCGTGATCATGGTTGCGGTGACGATCCAGAAAGCGCGGTGCGGGTGCAGCGGCCGTGCGCCGCGGCGGCGTCGAGCGGTGTTCTCCAACGTTGCGGTCACGACCGTGTCTCCTAAGGCAAAGCTGGTTGCATTAAGGCCAATGTATGCGGCCGCTGTTCTAAAAGCAATGGGATTTGCAATAATGGTGACATGGCTGGAACGTCGCAGGCAACGGAGAGATCGTCGATGGAAGGCGCAGCGTCGACGACCGTTCCATCAACGGCCACATCGCACGGCAAGCGTCCCGGTGGCCGGAGCGCTCGCGTGCAGAGTGCGGTCTTCACGGCTGTCGGTCAGCTCGTGGGTAGTGGAGAGCGGGAGACGATGACCATCCCGCAGGTCGCCGAGCTGGCGGGAGTGAATCCCACAAGCATCTATCGACGCTGGGGGACCATCGGCGATCTGCTCGAGGAGGTCGCGGTCGCCGCGCTGACGCAGGGCGAGGAACTGCCCGATCACGGCACACTCGCCGACGACCTCGCCGACTGGTCGCGGATCATCGCCGCCGACATCAGCCGTCCGAAACGTCGTGCGTATCTGCGGGCGATGACGTCGGCTCGCGACGGCATCGTCGAGGTGTGTCCGTGCTGGGAGATCCGGCGGGAGCAGGCGACGGAGATGATCGACCGCGCCACCGCGCGCGGCGAGAGCGCACCCAGCGTGCCGCAGGTGCTCAACCACATCATCGCCCCGCTCTATCACCATGCGGTCTTCGCGCTGCCGATCGACGACGACTTCGCCACCGACCTCGCCGCCGACGTCATGGCCATGGTTCGGTGAGCTGGGGTTCGGTGAGCCGGGGTTCGGTGAACCGTTGCGAACTGATCGTGTCCTGACGGCGGTCCGCTGCCGCTAGGCTTCGGGCCATGCAGCACGTACATGCCTTCCGCGACGATGCGCTGGGCGAACTCGACGGGGTAGGTGTCGGTGCGGCCATTGCCGCAGGCGAGATTTCGGCGGTTGAAGCGGTCGACGCGGCGCTTGACCGCATCGACGCGGTGAACTCGACGCTCAATGCGGTCGCCTTCGACGATCGTGAGCGCGCCCGCACACGCGCCGTCGAGACCGATTTCGGTACGGGATCGTTCGCCGGGGTGCCCTCGATCGTCAAGAACAACACCGACTTTGCCGGGATTCCGACTCGTAACGGCTCTGCCGCTACTCCTGACACTCCCGCGTCGACCACCGAGCCGCTTCTCGAACAGTTCGTCTCCACCGGTGTGAACATCGTCGGTGCGTCCACCTTGCCCGCCTTTGGGCTCACCGCGACAACGGAGTTCGTCGACAGGCCGCCCACCCGCAATCCGTGGAACACCGAATTTTCCTGTGGCGCTTCGTCGGGAGGGTCGGCCGCCCTGGTCGCGGCAGGCGCGCTTCCGATCGCGCACGCGAATGACGGAGGCGGGTCGATCCGTATCCCCGCGGCTGCGTGCGGCCTGGTGGGTTTCAAGCCGAGTCGGGGACGGCTGTTGCTGACGGCGGAATCGAAGCAGATGCCGATCGACCTGATCGCCAACGGAATCGTGAGCCGCTCGGTGCGCGATACCGCACACTTCCTCGCCGATGCCGAAAAGTATTGGTCCGCCGGCGATCTTCCCGCCATCGGACTCGTGTCCGGTGAAAGTCGACGTCAGCTCCGCATCGCGATGATGACGGAACCGATCACCGGACAGTTGCTCGACCGCGACACCGAGACCGCCGTCGCAGGCGTCGCCGAACTGCTCGAGTCGCTCGGGCACGGCGTCGAACATGTGCCGGTCCCCGTCGACAGGCGATACGTCGACGATTTCACCGAGTACTGGGCGCTGCTGGCCTTCTTCATCGACCACTTCGGAAAACGGTCCTACGGCAAGGGATTCGAGCGATCACAGCTCGATGCGTTCACGCGCGGACTGTCGCGGAAGTATCTGCGTCGCATGTGGCACACCCCCGCGATGATCCGCGCGCTCACACGCTCCACCGCGACGTTTCGGGAGATGTTCACGCGATTCGACGTGGTGCTCTCGCCGACGCTCGCGCACACCACTCCGGAGATCGGATACCTCAACCCCGCAGGCGATTTCGACGTCGTCTTCGAGCGGTTGATGCGATACGTCTCGTTCACGCCGATCAACAACACCTCCGGTACGCCCGCAGTCAGCCTGCCGCTGGCACAGTCGTCGACGGGATTGCCTGTGGGAGTGCACTTCTGCAGCGACATCGGTGATGAACGGACGCTGCTGGAGCTGGCATACCAACTCGAGGCGGCCCGGCCGTTCGCACGGATTCAGGACGCGCGCACGACGGCCGGCTGAGCCTGCCTGTTCACCGCACGATGCCGGGCACTCGATCGTCGATCGAGTGCCCGGCATCGCTGGTCCTACGAGGCTGTACGGCTCCGCTATATCAGTGCGCCACAGCCTTTTCGGCGCCGATCCCGGTGAGCGAACGCACCTCCATCTCCGCATTGCGTTCCGGAGTGCCCCGATCCTTGGGCGCTGTCAGCGTTCCGACGATCCCGAGCAGGAACGCGACCGGGATTGCCACGATCCCCGGGTTCTCCAGCGGGAACCACGCGAAATCGGAGCCGGGAAGCATCGACGTCGACTTACCCGACACTGCCGGTGAGAAGATGATGAGGATCAACGTCAGCCCGAGCCCGCCGTAGATGCTCCACAGCGCACCGCGGGTGTTGAATCGCTTCCAGTACAGCGAGAACAGGATCGTCGGCAGGTTGGCTGCCGCCGCGATCGCGAACGCGAGCGCCACGAGGAAGGCGACGTTCTGACCGTTGGCGAGGATGCCGAGCACGATGCCGAGCACACCGAGAGTCACCGCGGCCATCCGTGATACGCGCACCTGGTCGGCCTCACTTGCCTTGCCGCGCTTGATGACACTGCCGTAGATGTCGTGCGCGAAGGACGCCGACGCGGTGATGGTCAATCCCGCGACGACGGCGAGGATCGTCGCGAACGCGACCGCGGAGATCACTCCGAGCAGGATGACGCCACCGAGTTCGAAGGCCAGTAGCGGTGCTGCGGCGTTCTCCTTGCCTGCTGCGGCCATGATGCGGTCCGGACCGACAATCGCAGCAGCGCCGTAACCGAGCACGAGCGTGAAGAGGTAGAACGCGCCGATCAGAGCAATTGCCCAGACAACGGAGCGTCGAGCCTCCTTGGCGGTGGGAACCGTGTAGAAACGCATCAACACATGCGGGAGCCCCGCGGTGCCGAGCACGAGTGCAACAGCCAACGAGATGAAGTTGATCTTTGATTCCACCGAGCCGCCGTATTTGGCTCCGGGCGCGAGCACGTCATGCGAGGCGATCTTCTCACTCGACGACCCCGAAATGGCATGCTGCGCAGAGCCGAGGATCTCCGAGAAGTTCATCCCGAACTTGCCGAGCACCATGAGGGTCATGATGGCCGCGCCCGCAATCAGCAGGACGGCCTTGATGATCTGCACCCACGTGGTTCCCTTCATTCCGCCGACGAGCACGTAGACGATCATCAGTGCGCCGACCACGGCGATCACGATCGACTGGCCGGTGCGCGATTCGACGTCGAGGAGGAGCGCAACGAGGCCTCCGGCGCCCGCCATCTGCGCCAGCAGATAGAACAGGGAGACGACCAGCGTCGAGATCGCGGCGGCGAGACGGACGGGGCGTTGCCTCAATCGGAAGCTGAGCACATCTGCCATGGTGAACTTCCCTGTGTTGCGCAGTAATTCGGCAACGAGGAGAAGCGCGACCAGCCATGCGACGAGGAATCCAATGGAGTACAGGAAGCCGTCGTAACCGTAGACGGCGATGGCACCCGCGATGCCGAGGAAGCTCGCCGCAGAGAGGTAGTCACCCGCGATCGCAATTCCGTTCTGCGGGCCGGAGAATGCTCGGCCACCGGTGAAATAGTCTGCGGCAGTCGAGTTGTTTCGGCTCGCGCGGATTACCACGAACATGGTGATCGCCACGAACGCGGCGAAGATCGCGATGTTGGCGACGGGGTTCCCGACCGTTCCGGCGGCGAGATGCACTGTGGCTGAGGAGTTCATCGAGTCGCCCCCTCATCGGTGCCCTGTGTGGCGTTGGAGCTCTGTGTGGCATCGGCGCCCTGGCCGGTGGCCGCGCACTCCGTGTCCATTTCCTCGCGGAGAGCGGCCGCCCTGGGGTCGAGCTCACGATTGGCAAACCGCACGTAGGCCCCGGTGATGACGAAGGTCGAGACGAACTGCAGCAGACCCAGAATCAGCCCGACGTTGATGTTGCCCCAGACCGGAGTGGCCATGAAGTCGTGCGCGAAGGCGCCGAGGGCCACGTAGAGGCCGTACCAGATGAGAAAGAACGCAGTCATCGGAAAGACGAACCGGCGCAACGTCGTACGAAGATCCTGAAACTGGTCACTGCGCTGCATGTCGATGAACTGTTGCCCCGTCGGCGCGGAATGCGCTTCGGGTACGTGCTCTGTGGTTGACACCGTGCCTCCGAAAGAACTCGTGTGATGTGGATACCCGTCAACTCTCGAAGAGACGGAGATCACTCACAAGAGGTGTCGCAGGTCACACGATGAAGACCGCGAATCGTGCGCCGAGCGGTCGTTGCGCGCCGACGAACGGTTGCCCCATGGGCGTCGTCACATGCTCGTACAACCTTGTCGCCGCGGTGTCATGGCTCCTCTGGCACCCGTTCGACGCTCAGGCCGAGCCGTTCCGGCACATGCATCCGCGCGAAGATCTGCGACACATCGGCGACCCTGTGGCGGTGGGTCATCGCGCTCACGCAGATCATGGTCACAAAGGCGAGTGGAACGGTGACAGCGGCTGGGTAGCCGATGATCGCCGACGGCCAGCCGTTGCCGACCTCGTCGTCCACGACGTCCGCGATCGCCAGTGACGTCGCGATACCGGACGACAGCCCGCCAACGGCAAGGCCCGCGATGGCGCCCGCGGGCGTCAACCCGCGCCACCAGATTCCGAGTACGAGAAGCGGACACAGCGTCGACGCGGCGATGGCGAAGACGAACCCGACTGTCCGCGACAGTTCGAGATCTGACGCGGCGAACGAGATGACGATCGCGAGTGCACCACCGATCGCGGCTGCGAGTCGAAAGTCGCGGACCCGACCTGGCAGCACGTCGGTCGACAGGGCCCCTGCAACGCTGATGAGCAGACCGGACGACGTAGCGAGGAACGCCGCGATGGCGCCCGCCGCGACCAGCGCGGCGAACAGTTCGCCGAGAATGCCTCCGACCGCTGCGCTCGGGAGCAACAGCACCGCGGCGTCGGCGGTTCCGGTGATGAGGAGTTGGGGGACGTACACCCGGGCAAGCACGCCGAGGAGCAGGGGGAAGAGGTAGAACACGGCGAGCAGGACGATGACGGTCACCGCGGTTCGACGCGCCGAGCGTCCATCCGGATTGGTGTAGAAGCGCACCAGCACGTGCGGCAGCCCCATCACTCCGAGGAACGTCGCGACGATCAGCGAGAAGACGGCGAAAAGTGCGTGCGGGCCACCGAATCCGCCGCCGGACGCGAGCCATCTCTGGCCTGTCGACGGTGCGCCTGCCACAACGGGCGTCGCTGCTCCCGCGCGCAGGTGGATCGTGCTCCCCGCCGCAACGGTGTGTTCACCCGCCGACGCAAACGGTGCGTCGTTGACGGGCTGGCCGTCGATGACGCCTGTCACTTCGACACCGTCGGTTTCCGGTACTGCCACAACCACATCCGTGGTGACGTCGACCGTCGTCGCTTCGGACACTCGAGGGGGTGCGGGTTCGCCCAGTGCGGGCCGATCGGCGAAGAACACCACGAGAAGCGCAATCGTCGGAATTCCGATAGCCGTCAGCTTGAGCCAGTACTGAAACGCCTGGACGAAGGTGATCGACCGCATGCCGCCGCCCACCACGTTCACGACGACGATCGCTCCGACGAGAACCACCCCCACCCACACGGGTGCGCCGAGCAGGATGTTCAAAGTCAGTCCCGCGCCTTGGAGCTGGGGAATCAGATACATCAGGCAGACCACGACGACGACAACCATCGCGGTCTGGCGTGCCGCTCGCGAACCGAGTCTGAACTCCGCGAAATCCGGCACCGTGTACGCACCGGATCGGCGCAGCGGTGCCGCAACGAACATCAACAGGCCGAGGTATCCCGCGGTGAAGCCGACCGGATACCACAGCGCATCGGCGCCGTACTTGGCGACCAGCCCCGCCACTCCGAGAAACGATGCCGCAGAAAGGTATTCGCCTGAGATCGCCGTTGCGTTGCGCCGCGAACTGACCGCGCGCGAGGCGACAAGGAAGTCAGAGGTCGTGCGCGACCTCCTGCCACCGTAGACACCGACCGCCACCGTCGCGAGCGCAGCGAGGAGCAGCGCCGCCGCGGTGACGATGCGAATTCCGTAGTCGGTCACGGGTTCTCGCCATCCTCGACGACCCCGTCGGTCACATCCTCAACGCCCGCGTCGGTGCCGCTGTCGACGCCCACGTCGGTGTCCTCCTCTATGAGTCCGAGAAAGTCGTCCTCGGCCTGCTCCGCGATCCGCACGTACACCCGGCCCACCAGATAGAGCAGTGGATAGATCAGCACACCGAGAACAAGCCAGTTCAGTCGGACGCCGGCAATCGTCGCCTCGCCCAACGTCGGAAAGACGGTGCCCAGCAACGGAATGGAGGCAATGAGCAGAGCCGTCGTGACGCCGAGCCTAAGCGCGAGACCGAGCTGGGCGCGCATCAGACCCCGCACCAATGCATCGCCGACCTCGGTTTGCTCCCGGACCTCGACGCGCGTGCGAACCCTCCTGGCACCCCGTCGCTGTGCCAGCACCACGCGCTCACGGCGGGGAGTCGACGGCTCGCTCATGTGTCGTCGCCGGACGGCGTCCGGTAGGCACGAAGGGGGTCGTGGACGAGGCGCTCCTTCAACTCCCGGGATTGACGTCGACTCACCGGAAGCTCTACGGCGGGCGACGCGCCGTTTGCCCGTACACAGACCAGGGTCTGAGATCCGCTGGTGCGCATTCCGCCGACCATCGGCAGATACACCAGGTACGAACGGTGCACGCGGCTGAAACCGTGCTCACGCCAACGGGATTCGAGCGTCGAAAGCGGGATTCGCACCAGGTGCGCGCCGGAGTCCGAATGCAGCCGGGCGTAATCGCCGACGGCCTCGACCCAGGAGATCGAATCACGCCTCACCAACGACGTCACTCCGGACAGCTCCACGGGGATCACATCGTCGCTGACGTCCTGACGTGACTCTGCACCGACAGCCGACTGCGCGGCAACCGCACGTTCGACGGCCTGCCCGAGCCGCTCCTCGCGCAGTGGCTTCAACAGATAGTCGACGGCGCCGACGTCGAACGCATCCACCGCGCGATCCTCGTGTGCCGTGACGAACACGATCGACGGCGGGTCGGAGTAGTTGCCGAGCACACGGGCCAGTTCGATTCCCGAGAGCCCAGGCATATTGATGTCGAGAAAGATCGCCTCCACCGAGTTCTCGGCGAGTTCGCGCAGAGCGGCGGTGGCGTCACCCGCGCGGATCACCTCGCCGACATCTGTTCGCCGTTCGAGCAGGTACACCAGCTCGTCGAGCGCCGGAGGTTCGTCGTCGACGGCGAGAACGGTCAGGGTCATCGCGGGTTCGCCTCCTGCGTCGGCGGTGCTGGGTGCGTCGGCGACTGCTCAACACGCACACCTGCGCGAAATTTCGGCACCCGCATGGTGACCTTCGTGCCGGCACCCACACCTGTCTCGACCA
>NZ_DLSO01000148.1:0-22519 GCF_002500165.1 Gordonia sp. UBA7860
CTCGCGCTCGTCGCACTGCTGACGATGGCCACGGCCACCGCGTGCACCTCCGCCGTCGCGCAGCAGCAGAACTCGACAGCGACCGCCCTTCCGCCGGGCCACAAGCCGCCGCAGGGCGGCACCCTACGGGTCGGTGTGCTCAACGACCTGAGCCCGAAGACCTTCCTGCAGATCGGCACCGGCAGCATGAACGGCCACGTGGTGTCGAACGTCTTCGACACCCTGATCCGCTACTCGCGCGACGATCTGACCGTCCGGCCGGCGCTGGCCACACGCTGGCAACTCGCTCCAGACGGACGCTCCGTCGCACTCGATCTGCGCGACGACGTGCGCTACCACGATGGTCGGGCATTCACCTCGGCCGACGTCGAGAGCTCACTGAAGGCGTACACCGCGGGGCCGTGGACACCGCAGTTCAAGCGGACCGCCGCAGCAGTCACCGGCTACGACACCAGCAATCCGCACCGCGTGGTGCTGACCTTCGACCATCCGCTCAGCAACATCTTCGACCTGCTCGACTCTGCACCGATCATCGACGGCAACACTCTCGACGGGCTGCGCGCGGGCAAGGTGTTCAACGGAACCGGACCGTTCCGATTCTCGTCGTGGCAACCGAATTCGGATGTCCGCCTGGTACGCAACGACTCCTATTGGGGTCCGCGAGCCAACCTCGACGCCATCGACCTCGACATCATCACCGACCAGCAGGCGCTCTACACCCGACTCCGCACGGGCCAGATCGACCTCGCCTACGGACTCAACAACCACGACCAGGAATTGGCAACGCGCCGATACGGATTCAACAACATCACCTACACCGGCGCCGAGCAGCAGGAGTACGTGGGAATCAACGTCGCCAATCCCGCTCTGGCCGACGTCCGCCTTCGTAAGGCTATCGCGTTCGCCATCGACCGCGAACGCATCATCGACGACGTCTTCCGCAAGAGCGGCTACGTCGTCAATCTGCCCTGGCCCAAATGGTCTCCCGCATACGACGCGGCGAAGAACACGACATACACGCGCGATGTGAAGCGGGCCCGCGAGCTCGTCGCCGAACACGGTCAGGTTGCACCGATCACTCTCGACTACTCCACCCAGGGAGTTGACCGAGTGGTCGCCCAGATCGTGCAGTCGAACCTCAAGGACGTCGGTATCCCGGTCGAGTTGCGCCCCAACGACAACACCGTGCAGTCGTCCAAGCTGATCGGCGGCAAGTTCGACGGAATCTGGTTGCTGCAGCACGCCTTTGCACAGTTCACGCCGTCGACCCTCGCCGTCTCGGCGTACCCGTTCAACGCGGCGAAGAACTCCTCCAACTACGTCAACCCCGACTACGCGAAGGCCGCCAACGCGGCCTGGAACGCGGCCGATCCGACGTCGCCCGCCGCGCTTGCCGCGTATCGACAGCTCGACGACATCTGGTTGAACGATCTGTTCCTCGTCGAGATCGGTGTGGTGTTCCAGCAATCCGCGGCGTCGCCCGCCGTCGGCAATGTCGATTGGGACAGGCGTGCCCAACTTCACCTCGGCGAGAGCTATCTCAACACGCAAGGACGGAACTCCTGATGGCCGGATATCTGTTGCGCCGCATACCGACGGCGATCCTGGTGCTGTTCGTGGCCTCGGTGCTGATCTTCGCGATCGTCCGATTGATACCCGGTGGACCGGAATCAGCGCTCGCAGGACCCGACGCCACGCCCGAACAGTTGGCGGCGATACGCCACGATCTCGGCCTCGACCGTGGCTTCATCGCACAGTACGCCTCCTGGATCGCAGGCATTTTCACCTTCGATCTCGGCAAGAGCTACCAGGTCGGTGGCGAGATCAGCTCGCTCGTCTCGTTCGGACTCGTCCACACCATCCTGCTCACCGTCACCGCGCTGATCCTCGCCGTCCTCCTGGCGCTGGCATTGAGTCTGTCGGCGACGATCTTCGACAACCGCATCGTCAATTCCCTGGTCACCGGGGTGAATGCAGTGGCGATCGCGGTTCCGACCTTCGTCGTCAGCACACTGTTGATCCTGCTGTTCGGCGTCCGCTGGCGCATCCTTCCCGCTGGCGGCACCCCGCCGGACGGACTCTTCAGCCAACCCGGCATCACCGCGCAATACCTCCTGCTGCCCGCCGTCGCCCTGGCGCTCCCGGCCGGCGCCACACTCGCCCGCTTCTTGACCGAAGCGCTGCGCACCGAACTCCGGCAACCGTATGCGACCACCGCACGGGCACTCGGAGTATCCAAGCGCGACATCGTCATTCACAGCGCGCTACGCAATGCGCTACCACCGAGCCTGACCGCGCTCGGGCTGGTCACCGGAGGTCTCCTTGGCGGCGCGATCCTCGTCGAGGCCATCTTCGGTTGGCCGGGACTCGGCCTCCTGACCGAGCAGGGCATCTTCGCCCGCGACTATCCGCTCGTGCAGGTGCTCGTGCTGCTCTCGGTCGCGGTGTTCGTCGTGCTCCAACTGCTCGCCGACGTGCTCCACGCGTGGCTCGATCCCCGAATCCGCCTGAACTCATCGAATTGATTGGCAGGTAACCGATGTCGACCTCACTCACCACCTCGTCCGGCTCGACGTCCGCGACCGGGGCCTCGGCTGCAGATATCGAACCGGGCCTGATCCCGGAGTCGCCCACCGACAAGGAGCGACGTCGAACCCGGACGCCGTTGTGGCGCAGTCTCTTCACCGGGAGCGGCCTCGTCGGAAGCGTCCTGGTGCTCGGCATCGTCGCGCTCGCGCTGCTCGCACCACTGCTGACGTCGTACGGCCCCGACCAGCAGATCGACGGCGCGTACCTGTTGCCGCCGGGTGCCGACCACTGGTTCGGAACCGACGACCTCAACCGCGACGTCGCGACCCGGGTGCTCTACGGCATCCGGGTGGATCTGCTGATCATCTTCATCGCCGTACCGATCGGAGCCCTTCTCGGTACCGCGATCGGCGTGCTCTCGGTGTCGCACCCCATCTCAGATGTCATCGCGCAGCGCACCTTCGACGTCATCCTCGCCTTCCCGGCTCTCGTTCTCGGCATCGCCCTGACCGCCGTACTGTCGCCCGGCGCAACCACGATCGGCATCGTCATCGTGCTCGCGGAGATCCCCATCTTCGGTCGACTGGCCCGCACGTCGGTGCTGCGCGTCAGAGAACTGCCCTACGTGGAGGCGGCGCGTGTGAGCGGCGCGCGCAACAGCTACGTCCTCCGCCGCCACGTACTGCCCAATTCGATCGAGTCACTCGGCGTCCAGTTCGCGCTGTCGCTATCGCTCGCCGTCTTCGTCGAAGGGGCACTGAGCTTCCTCGGCATAGGAGTGACTCCCCCGACGCCATCCCTCGGCGGCATTCTGTCGTCCGGGAACAGCTACCTGGAGACCAATCCGTGGTTCTCGGTGGCGCCGCTCATCGTGATCACGGCACTCGTCCTCGGTTTCTATCTGATTTCCCAGTCCATTTCGCGGAGTAGGAGGCAGTGAGATGACCAACGCTGCAGAGAACGACCACACAGCAGTTGATCCCGCACCCGCACTGGAGGTCGACTCCCTTCGGGTCACCTTCGACTACCCGCGCCCGGCCGTCTCCGACATCAGCCTGCGCGTCAATCGCCGCGAGATCGTCGCCCTGGTAGGCGAATCCGGTTCCGGCAAGACCATGACAGCACGCGCGGCGATCGGCCTGCTCCCCGAGCACGCGGTCGCGACCGGTTCGGTCAAGGTCGACGGCGTCGAGGTGTTGAACGCCTCCGAACGTGAACTCAACACGATCCGCGGCACCGGTGTCGCCATGATCTTCCAAGAGCCGCAGACCGCACTCAACCCCGCACAGACCGTGGGATGGCAACTGCGCCAGGCGCTGCGGACACATCAATCGATCTCGCGACGCGATGCTCGACGTCGCGCCGTCGAACTGCTGTCGCTCGTCGAGATCCCCGACCCGGAGCAGCGGGTCGACTACTACCCCCACCAACTCTCCGGCGGCCAGAAGCAGCGCGTGGTGATTGCCCTCGCGCTCGCGAACGATCCAGCACTGCTCCTCGCCGACGAGCCGACGACGGCGCTCGACGTCTCGGTACAGCGTGAAATCCTTGACCTGCTGCTGCGTCTGCGCGGCAGGATCGACGCCGGAATCCTACTCATCACACACAATCTCGGTGTCGTCGCCGACATCGCCGACCGCGTCGTCGTCGTCCAACTCGGCGAGGTCGTCGAGCGGGGAACTGTTTTCGACATCTTCGCTCGGCCAACACAGCCGTACACCCGTCAACTTCTGGCCGCAGTTCCAAAGCTGCCGACCGTCGACTCCACGGACGACGAGAGTGCCGGCGCGGCATCAGATTCCGACGCCGGCACCGATATTGACGACGCTGCCGATGCGGGAGCACCCGTTCCCATCGTCGCCGTCGAGCATGTCACCGCGGTGCACCGCGGCGGCTTCGGACGCAAGCCCGTCATCGCACTCGACGACGTCTCGCTGCACGTCGATCCCGGAGAGGTTGTCGGGGTTGTTGGCGAATCCGGTTCGGGCAAGACAACTCTCGGCCGGTCGATCGGCGGACTCACCCACCTCAGTGGCGGCAGGATCCTGGTCGACGGACACGACCTCGACGCCGTCGACCGCACACAGTTGCGCTCGCTGCGGCACACCATCGCGTTCGTGCCGCAGGACCCGACAGCGTCGCTCGACCCGCGCTTCACCGTCGCGGAGTCGATTCGCGAGCCACTCGACATCCAGCACATCGGAACGCGCGCAGAGCAATCGACCCGCGTCGACGAGCTGCTCGACGCCGTGCACCTGCCCCGCTCGTTCGGCGACCGACTTCCGCACGAACTCTCCGGCGGTCAGCGTCAGCGTGTCGCGCTGGCGCGGGCACTGTCGGTGCGGCCTAAACTCCTCATCGCCGACGAACCGACCAGCGCGCTGGACGTGTCGGTGCAGGCACGTGTGCTCGAACTGTTCGCAGAACTACAGCACGAACTGGGCTTCGCGGCGCTCTTCATCAGTCACGATCTCGCCGTCGTCGAGCAGGTTTCTGATCGCGTGTACGTGCTGCGCAACGGGCGGGTCGTCGAACACGGGTCTGCGCGAGATGTGCTGACCCGACCGCGCGAGCAGTACACGCGCGCACTGCTCGACGCCGTGCCGTACCCCGATCCGCAGCGGCGTCGGGAGTCGAGCGCAGCGTTGGCCTAAGGTCCGGCGACAGCGAAACCCAAGGACGAAACCTAGGACTTCTCTGTGTCAGCCTCAGCCTCGTCCGCCGCGCTTTCGCTCTCGTCTCCCGCGGCATCGTCGTCGGCCAGCGGGTCGTAGCCGGGAACACCTTCGAGCACAGTCAGCTCGTTGTCGATGGCGGCACCGACGGCCTTCGCGTCGTCTTTGATCTTCTTGATGAAGTCCGACATCTCGCTCCCTTGTCAGTGGTCGGGAATCCTACGAACCGCACGACCCCACTGCAGGCCGCGCAGTGACCACCCTACAAGGCCACAGACCGTGCTTGTGAGCAGACGAGGCGTTGCCTAACGTCATCGGCATGCCCGCACGACGACTCCCCGATATCGCCGCGCTGGAGGTCGTCGTAGCGGTCGGCAGACTCGGCAGCATGGGGGCCGCCGCCCGCGATCTCGGACTCAGCCAGCAAGCCGTCAGTTCGCGTGTGCGCGCCGTCGAGCACGAACTCGGCGTCGAGATCTTCGTACGCTCCCCCGCGGGTGTCGAACCGACCGAGAACGGTCGTCTGGTTCTCGAGTGGGCCAACGCGCTCGTCGAGCGGGCAGCCGAGTTCGTCGCAGGCGTCGACACACTGATCGGCAACCGGCACGCGACGCTGGTCGTCGCAGCGTCGATGACCGTCGCCGAGTATTTGGTACCGGGCTGGCTCACCACGCTCACCTCGCGTACCGGAGCACGAATCTCGGTGCGCCCCATGAATTCCGCCGAGGTGATCGAGACTGTGCGCTCCGGCGACGCCGACCTCGGATTCGTCGAAAGTCCCGGCGAGACAGCCGATCTCGACGCCGCGCTCGTCGCCACCGACGAGCTGTACGTAGTCGCCGCTCCGGGCCACCGGTGGTCACGCACGGGCACGGTGTCGGCAGACGAACTGGCGTCGACGCCGCTGATTCAGCGCGAACCCGGCTCCGGAACACGGATCACCTACGAGAAGGCGCTGTCGGAGCTCGGACTCGTCGCCGCCGACCCACTCATCGAACTGCGCTCGGTCACCGCAATCAGGTCGTCGGTATTGACGTCGAACGGGGCGACTGTGTTGTCGCGACTGTCGATCGCCGACGACATCGCGGCCGGACGCCTCGTCCGCATCGACGTCGACGGGTTGTCGATGGTGCGCCCACTCCGTGCCGTGTGGACATCGCACATCACCGTGCGCGGGCCCGCACGAGAGCTGCTCGACGTCGCACTGGCCTCCACTACCTGATTGTGTGATCGCACAGTCCGACGCCACATATTGGGTGAATAGCACGGTGATTGTGATGCAGAACGCGTGGATTCTGACAACAGTTCAGAAATTCAGCCCGTGTTCAGGAGGTACATCATGGCACTCGAGGCCACCGGCGCCGTTGCCGCAGGAAGCGATCGTGCGGGCGTGATGACCTGGCCGACGCGGTCGTCGTCGGCATAGGGTCGACGCCCGCCACCGACTGGCTCGCGGCGCCACCGAGGTCGACCCGTCGGGAACGGTCACCGAGAGCCTGGACGACGACGGCGTCGTGCTCTACTCCGACGGCGACCGCGTGGTCGGAGCAGTGGCCGTCGACGCCCCCGGGCGGATCGCCAAGCTGCGTCGAGCATTGTCGGCTGAGCTATTTGCCGCGCGACCCTGATCGTCGGCGTACCCCACACGGCACCGCCAGGAACACCACTGCGAACCGCCACAATCACGAGACGCGAGATGACCTGCGCCGGCGACACAAGCCAACGATGGCCGGACACCGGATAGCTGGTCCCAGTGATCATCTCGCCAGGCGCCAAGCAGCACCCATGCCATTCGTCACCGAATCCGGTGACGTATGTCAGGGGCGGCGAACGCATCGCGCGTTCGCCGCCCCTGCAGGTGTGTCGTGAAGGAGATCAGGCCTTGATCAAATCCGGGTTCTCCTTGTAGACCTCGTTGATGAGCGACATGTCGAAGATCTGCGCGGGCTTGAGGGTGTAGCCCGCCTTGCCCAGCGCCTCGATGTTCTGTGCGATCAGCGCGTCGGTCATCGTCAGCAGACCGTTCTTCTTCGTGTCCTCCGACACGACGAGCGTGTTCTGGGCGGTCGCTTCCTTGATCTGCTCATCGAGGTTCAGATTCAAGTCCTTGCCGTACTTCTCGACGGCGAGCTTCGCCGAACCCGCAGGATCGGCGACGGCGTCGTTCCAACCCTGCACCTCGGCCTTCAGGAACGCCTTGAGCTTGTCGCGCTCGTTGTCGATGGTCTCCTGCTTCACCACGAGTGTCTCGGCGACCAGGGGGAGTCCGAAGTCGGCGAAGAGGAAATTGGTGTTGGCAAAACCGCTCTCGGCCAACGTGATGGGCTCGTTGGTCACGTAGGCGACCCAGCCGTCGACCTCGCCCTTGGTGAGCGGCGTCGGGTCGTATTGCACCGAGATCTTCTGGACGTCGGACTCTTTCATCCCGTTGGCGGTGAGCAGTGCCTTGAACACATTCTCGTTGGACGCCTGCACGCCGATCTTCTTGCCCGCCATGTCCTGTGGGGTCTTGATCGGCTTCTCGGCCGACGACACGATGCAGAACGGGTTCTTCTGGTAGGTGGCCGCGACGGTCATCAGTTTGGCGCCCTGCAGAATCACCGGTGCGGTGAGCTGCGGCGCGGTGGTGCCGATCCACACCTTGTTCGACGTCAGGCCGGTCTCCACACCGGTACCGGCGCCGCCACCGGTGATCAGCTCGGGCGTGCCGAGACCGCCCGCCTTGTAGTACCCCTTCTCCAAAGCCCAGTATTCCCCAGCGAACTCGATGTTCTTCTGCCACGAGAGCTGCGCCTTGGGATTGTCCGACGACGCCCCGCCGGACGAGCTACTGCCACTACTGCAGGCCGCGAGCGCCCCGGACACGCCCAGTGCACCCGCGGCACCTCCCGCAAGGAGCGAGTACCGAAGAAAAGCGCGACGATCGAGTCCGCCGCTACGCACGGAATTACTCATTGGGTCTTCTTCCTTTCAGGTGGATCGGGCGAGGATCACCCGACCGGGCTGGCCACGATCAGCAGCCTCAGTTCTGCTGCATACCCATCTGGGCCAGGACAATTGATTCGATGACGCCGACGATCGCGTAGAGGATGATCGACGCAACGGTGATGACGAGCACCGATGCCCACAGCTCGTTGTATGCCGCCGCGGGCAGCGCTTGCTGCAGCGTTGCACCGAGTCCCTTGTTGGTGCCGAGCCATTCGGCGACGGTCGCGCCGACGAGCGCACCGGGAACCGAGATCTTGGCGGCACTGAACAACGAGGGCACTGCCGACGGAATTGCGGAGCGTCGCAACGCAGTCCATCGATTACCGCCGTACACAGCGATCACGTCGTTGATCTGTGTGGGCGCGTTCGCCAGGCCGGTCATGATCATGACGAGCGCGGGAAAGAACACCACGATTCCACCCATCACGGCGACCACCCCGATCCCCCGCCCGACGACGAGCGTGATCAGCGGTGTCATCGCGACCAACGGCACCGAGCGAAGGAGCATCGCTATCGGCATGAATGTCTGTGCGGCAGGCCGTGATACGACGAACAGCGCCGCAACGAGTAGCGCAGCGGTCATTCCCACGACGAAGCCGATTGCGGCGTCGGTCAGGGTGATCGCGAGATTGTCGAAGATCTCCGACCTCGCGTCTGCGGCGCCCGGCTCGGTGAACAGATACTGGAAAACCTGGACCGGGGTGCGTCCGATGATCGGCCCTATGTCGGGGAAGGCGAGCAGGAACAGCCACCAGATCACCAGAATCAACACGAATGACGCGACGAGCGATCCGAGGAACTTGGTGATCTGCCACAGCAGCGCACCGATGTTCGGGCCTGTCGCAACACTTTCCGGGAGCCCGTCTGCTGGAGTCGATGCGTCGGCGACCACCACGTCGGCCGTCGAATCGGTTGTGGGAGCGCTCATCCGAACACCTCCTTACCTGCGGCCCACCGCGTCGCGAACCGGGCGACGACGGCGACGATCGCGTACCCGACGCCGGCGACGGCACCACAGATCAGCGCGATCGCCCACACCTGCGGGATGTCGCCGCGCTGCTGCGCCACGATCATCGCAGGACCGGCGCCCCTGTCCGGCATCGCGAGGAACTCTCCGAGAACCGCACCGAGAATCGCAGCCGGTGCCGCTATCTTGATGGCGGCCAACGTGTTCGGAAGTGCAGCCTCGATCCGCACGCGCCGCAACTGCGACCATCGGCCTCCGCCGTAGACGCGGATCAGGTCGAGGCTCGCCTTGTTCGGAGAACGCAGCCCGCTGAGCGTTCCGATCATCGTCGTGAAGAACACCGAGATGGCCGCGAGAAAGATGATCATCGTCTGCACCTGCGCGAAGGCGACCTGGATGATCGGCGCCACGGCGATGATGGGTGTGCAGTAGGAGATGATCGCGAGTTGAGTGGCCAAGCCCTCGATCGGCGGTATCACGATCACCAGAAGTGCCAGCAGGATCGCGAGCAGATTGCCCCAGAAGAAGCCGCGTAACGCCAATTCGATTGTGGACGAGAAGTTCTCGGCGTAGTAGCTCCATTCCGTGTCGGCGATGGTCTGGACAACAGCCCACGGTGTCGGGATCGTTCCGTGGAACCATTCCAACGCGCCGGCGAGCGACCAGAGTACTAGCACGCCGACGATGCCGACGAGTCCCGCGGCCCATCGGTCGGCGCCTGCGACCGTGCGCGCCGACGACGTCCGTTCCACCACGGCGCTAGCCACTCGTGGCCTCGGAGATCGCGTCGGCGTCGGCTGTATCGGGAACGTCCCTGTCGGGTTCGGATGCGGCGTGCTTCGCAGGACCGTCGGCCGCCTTACCGCCGAACAGCAAGCCGGACAGATGGTCATGCAGCGCATGGAATTCCGGTGTGCGCATCATCTCGGGGACACGCGGTCGGGGCAGATCGACGGGCACCATCTCCACGACGCGACCGGGGCGCGGACTCATCACCGCGACGACGTCGGAGAGAAAGACCGCCTCGGCGATCCCGTGGGTCACCATGAGTGTGGTGGCGGGCTTCTCGGTCCAGATGCGGAGGAGTTCGATGTTGAGACGCTGACGGGTCATGTCGTCGAGGGCGCCGAACGGCTCGTCGAGCAGCAGCGCGGTGGGTCGCACGACGAGTGCCCGTGCGATCGAAACACGTTGTCGCATACCGCCGGACAGCATGGCAGGCTTGGCCTTCTCGAATCCGGTGAGGCCGACGAGCTCGATCAGGTCCGAGACCAACGCGTCGTCGGACGGCATGCGTCCGACCTGGAGCGGCAACCTGATGTTGGATTCGACGGTCCGCCACGGCAACAGGGCAGAATCCTGAAAAGCGATGCCCAACGAGTGATCTCGCTGCAGCTCGGTCGGCGACTGGCCGTTCATCAACGCGGTGCCCGACGTCGGTTCCTCGAGTCCCGCGAGGATGCGCAGTACCGTCGACTTACCGCATCCGGACGGGCCGAGCAGCGACAGGAACGAACCCTCCGCGGTCTTCAACGACACGTCGGAGAGCGCGGTGACCGTGTTGGTCCCGCGCACCGACCGGCTGGTGAAGGTCTTGGTCAAGCCGGAGATGTCGATGCCGGTGCCCGGCGGACGGTCAGACCCGCGCGACGTCGCCCCCTGTGCAGATGTCATGGGTTGCCACGCTAGAAGCGTTGTGTTTCACCGTGATTACCCGGCGGTTACTCCGGGCGTCGAGCGCGACACGTGGCGCTCCGGCGATCAGTTCGAGCGCATGACCTGTCCGATGGTGGCAACCATCGCGTCGACGGCGAACTTCGGCTTCACGTTCTGGTCAAGGACTTCACGACATTCCAGGACGGCTTCGACACAGCGGAGCAACTGTTCCGGAGACGCATACGCAGCCATCGGAATCGCGATGTCGGCGGCCTTGTCCGGGTGCATCGCCGTGACCTGCGCACCCATCGAGACGACGAGGGCGTCGCGGTAGAGAGCGGCGAGGTCGACGAGTGCACGGTCGAGGGTGTCGCGTCCGACGCGGGTGGCGCGCGACTTCTGCCGCTTCTCGAGCTCCTTGAGCGCACCCGCCGTTCCGCGTGGAGGTCGGGCGGTGCCCTTACCGGTGCCGCCTGCGCCGAGGGCGGTCTTCATCTCCTCGGTCTCGGCTTCGTCGCGTTCGGCACTGATCGCCTTCGCCGCGGCGTCGGCCGACTTCACCAATTCCTCTGCGGCCGCATAGGCCGTCGAATCACGGGTGGCCGCACGTGCGAGCGCCAGCGCCTTGTCGCGTTGCTCGCGAGCCTCGGGGTCGGTGGCAAGGCGGCGGGCACGTCCGATGTGCCCGCCGCAGACCGATGCCGCCCACCGCGCGGCGTCGGCGTCGAGGCCGTCGCGGTCGACGAGGACGCGCTCGATGTCGGCGACGGTCGGCGTTGCTAGCGGGACATGCCTGCATCGCGAGCGAAGCGTGACGGAGATGTCTTCGGGGTCGACAGACGGTGCGCACAGCAGGAAGACCGTGCGGGACGGCGGCTCCTCGACGACCTTCAGCAGCGCGTTGGCCGCCTGCTCGGTCAGCCGATCAGCATCTTCGACGACGACGATCTGCCATCGACCGGTACCCGGCCGCCGCGCGGCAGCCTGCACGATCTCGCGCATCGAGTCGACGGAGAGACTCAGCCCCTGCGGCACGATGTGCCGAACGTCGGCATGCGTCTGAGCCATGACCGTGACGCACGCACGACACTCACCGCATCCGACGACGTCGGGATGCTGGCACTGCAGCGCCGCCGCAAAGCACGTCGCCGCAACCGATCGACCGCTTCCGGGCGGCCCGGTGAACAGCCAAGCGTGCGTCATCGACGCCCGGGGCACGACGACTGACGCCGGCGTGGGGCCATCGAAGATCGGGTCGTCGAAGCCTGGGCTGTCGAGGTCTGGGCTGTCGAAGTCTGGGCTGTCGAAGTCTGGGGCGTCGAAGTCGGCAGCGTCCAGGATCGATGCGCCGAGCTCACCAGCGACGTCGTGTTCGGCGGCGTCGAAGTCAGCGGCAGCGGGGGCGGACGGTCCTGCGTCGAGGCGTGAAGCGAGGACTCTGGCGGCCGTCGCGGCGTCGGTCAGCTCCTGCGCCACTGCCCGCTGGCCGGTCAGCCGGTCGAAGACATTTGTCACATCGCCAGCGTAATCCGCAGTTCGGACACCCCAGCTTGTGGATGAACGTTTAACAATTGCAAGCAGCCAGCTACCGTAAGGGACGTGGTTGAACGTCGATCCAGGCTGTCTTACGGCTTGCACCTGGCCAGATGGCTGGCGCGCACGCCGTGGCCGATCCTCGCTCTCGACCTATTGCGCGCAAATCTCGTTGGCGCGTTGTTCACCTTCGCGTTTCTTCGCTTCGGTATGCCGTCGCAGGATTCGTTCAAGTTCAACGACATCACCGCACTCAATCAGGGCATCTTCCTCGCCTATCTCCTCCTGGCGATGATCGTGGGCGGCGCGCTGAGCATCAAACTGTCGCTGCCGGTGCTCGTGTGGCACCGACGTCGAACTCGACTCGACAACGACATGGCCCGCAAGCGAGCGCTGCGGCTGCCCGTGACGTTGTCGCTGGTCAATCTGGGTCTGTGGGTCATCGGTGGTGTGCTGTTCACCGCGGTCAACCTGACCGTCTCACACAAGGATGCGTTCATCGTTGCCGTCGCCAGCGCGATCGGCGCACTCGTGACCTGCGTGCTCAGCTTCCTCCAGTCCGAGAAGGTGCTGCGCCCCATCACCGTCGCCGCGATGGCCAACAACCCGGACGACGCGATCGCGCCGGGCGTGACCACACGCATCGCCGTCTTCTGGGTGATCAGCGTCGTCGCGCCGATGGTCGTGATCGTCGGCCTGATCCTGCTGCAGCGCATTCACTTCATCGAGACCGACGCTGTCGGATTGCTACGCCCCATCCTGTGGATGTGTTTGGCGTCACTGGCGTTCAGTCTGCTGGCCATCGTGCGCGTCGTACGCGCCATCAACGACCCCATCAAGCAACTCCGCGCCGCCCAGACCCGAGTGAGTGAAGGTGACCTGAACACCGCCGTCAAGATCTACGACGGTTCCGACCTGGGACTTCTGCAGGCGGGCTTCAACGACATGGTCGCCGACCTGCGTGAGCGGCAGCAGTTGCGCAACCTGTTCGGCCGGTACGTCGGCGAGGACGTCGCGCGCAAGGCCATCGAGACCGGAACAGAACTCGGCGGCGAGGAACGCTACGTCGGCGTGCTGTTCGTCGACATCGTCGGATCGACGCGGCTGGCCGTGAATCGGCCACCACGAGAGGTCGTCGACCTGCTGAACGAGTTCTTCCGGGTGGTGGTGGCCGTCGTCGGACGCCACGGTGGATTCGTGAACAAATTCCAGGGCGACGCCGCGCTCGCCATCTTCGGTGCACCGCTGAACCTCGACGACTTCGCCGGTCAGGCACTCGCCGCGGCGCGGGAGATGCGCCAGGAGTTGTGGGAGACACTCGGCGACACCGACATCGGTATCGGGGTCTCCGCGGGCAAGGCCATCGCCGGGCACATCGGCTCGGAGCAGCGGCTGGAGTACACGGTGATCGGCGACCCGGTCAACGAGGCAGCCCGGCTCACCGAACTGGCCAAGGACGAACCGACCCGCGTGCTGGGCTCGGCCCGCGCGGTGTTCCTCGCCTCCAGCGAGGAGGCGAAGAACTGGGACATCGGCGAAGGCGTCGAGCTGCGCGGCCGCGGCATCGAGACACTGCTCGCCCGCCCGCACCTGTCGCCGTATCGACGCTAGGTGGTGGCGGTGGTTTCGACACGGCAGCTCGCTACGCTCGCGGCCTGCTCAAACAGCGGAAATGCACCGCTGATCGAGCTTGTCGAGATCACTCCTCGGCCGGCGGCGCGCTCTTCTTTGCGGCGGTCTTCTTCGCCGTCGTCTTCTTGGCGGTCGTCTTCTTGGCCGCAGTCTTCTTGGCCGCGGTCTTCTTCGCGGCCGTCTTGGTTGCGGTCTTCTTCGCCGGCGTCTTCTTCGCGGTGGCCTTCTTCTTCGTGGCCTTCTTCGCCGGGCCGCGGGCGCGGCGGTCGGCGAGGAGTTCCATCGCCCGCTCGGGGGTGATGGTCGCGACGTCGTCGCCCTTGCGCAGGCTGGCGTTGGTCTCGCCGTCGGTGACGTACGGGCCGAAGCGGCCGTCTTTGATCACCATCGGCTTGTCGCTGACCTCGTCGTTCTTCTCGAGATCGCGCAGCGGGGGCGCTGCGGCCTGCCGACCCCGACGCTTGGGCTCGGCGTAGATCTTGAGCGCCTCGTCGAGCGTGATCCCGAAGATCTGGTCTTCGTTGGCCAGCGACCGCGAGTCGGTGCCCTTCTTCAGATACGGGCCGTAACGGCCGTTCTGCGCGGTGATCTCGTCGCCGGACTCCGGGTCGGCGCCGACGACCCGCGGAAGCGAGAGCAGTTTGAGCGCGTCGTCGAGCGTGACCGTCGAGATGTCCATCGACTTGAACAGCGAACCCGTCCGCGGCTTGGGTCCGGCCTTCTTCGCAGCCTTCTTGGCCGTCTTCTTTGCGACCGTCTTGGTGGCCGTGCCACCGCCCGCGGGCGCGTCGTCGAGCGGCACCACACCACCCTCGCCACCATCACGAGGGGTCGGACCTGCGGGGATCGTGGACGGGGCAGCGCCGCCATCCGAGCCGTCCTCGTCGTCGTCGGACGGCAGGATCTCGGTGACGTACGGCCCGAATCGTCCTTCCTTCGCGACGATCTCGTGCCCGCTGACCGGGTCGACGCCGAGCGAGCGACCCTCCTGCGGCGTCGAGAACAGCTTCTCGGCCACCTCGAGCGTCAACTCGTCGGGAGTCATATCCGCAGGTAGATTGGCGCGCTGCAGATCCGGTTCCGCGTCGGGCGACGTCGCAACATTGCGTTCGAGGTACGGCCCGAACCGGCCGACACGCACATAGACCGGGCGGCCCTGCTCGTCGTCGAACAGCTTGATCGAGTTGACCTCGCGAGCGTCGATCTCCTCGAGGTTCACCCCGACGAGCTTCTTCAATCCGCCGTGCTTGGCAATGTCGGAGCCTGCGATCTCGGGCACTTCACCCTGATCACCGCTCGACGAATCGTCGGCCGCCTTGTCGCCGAAGTAGAACTCGGTCAGCCAGCGGGTGCGGTTCTCGTTGCCGTTGGCGATCTGGTCGAGATCGTCTTCGAGCGACGCCGTGAAGTCGTAGTCGACGAGGTTCTCGAAGTACGCCTCCATCAATCCGACGACCGCGAACGCGATCCACGACGGGACGAGCGCGCTGCCCTTCTTCACCACGTAGCCGCGGTCCTGGATGGTCCCGATGATCGACGCGTAGGTCGACGGCCTACCGATACCCAACTCTTCGAGCACCTTGACCAGCGATGCCTCGGTGTAGCGCGCGGGCGGGTTGGTCGAGTGACCGTCGGCCTCGAGGTCCGTGGCGGTGAGGTGCTGCCCCTCGGTGAGCTGCGGCAGCCGCGTCTCGGCGTTGTCGGCCTGGCCGCCGGCCTGCTCGTCGACCGTCTCGACGTACGCCGACAGGAAGCCAGGGAACGTGATGGTCCGACCCGATGCCGCGAACGTGCAGCGTTCACCGTTGCCGCCCTGTCCGCTCGCGGTGCCGGCGATGCGCAGGCTCAGCGTGGTGCCGCGCGCGTCGGCCATCTGCGACGCGACGGTCCGCTGCCAGATCAACTCGTACAGTCGGAATTCGTCGGCTTCGAGCTGACCGGCCACCTGGCCGGGAGTCCGGAACGTCTCGCCCGAAGGGCGGATCGCCTCGTGCGCCTCCTGCGCGTTCTTGACCTTGCGGGTGTACTGACGCGGCGTGGCATGAACGAAGTCGGCACCGTACAGATCACGAGCCTGTGCCCGCGCAGCGTTGATCGCCGACTCACTCAGCGTCGTCGAGTCGGTACGCATGTAGGTGATGTAGCCGTTTTCGTACAGCCGCTGCGCGATGCGCATCGTGCGATCGGAGGTGAACCGCAGCTTGCGGCCGGCCTCCTGCTGCAGCGTCGATGTCATGAACGGCGCATACGGCTTACGTGTGTAGGGCTTCTCCTCCACCGAGGTGACCGTCATGTCGGCACCGTCGAGGGCTGTGGCCAGGGCCGTCGCCCGTTCCCGATCAAGTACGACGACGCCGTCGGCTCGCTTCAGGTTGCCGCGTGAATCGAAGTCACGACCGGCGGCGACCCGCGCGTCGTCGACCGACACCAACCGCGACGAGAAGGTGCGCGGGGTCGTCGACTCACCTGCGTCGAGCGTGGCGTCGACGTCCCAGTACTCGGCCGACACGAATGCCATGCGCTCACGTTCACGTTCGACGATGATCCGCGTCGCCACCGACTGCACACGGCCCGCCGACAACTTCGGCATGACCTTCTTCCACAGCACGGGCGAGACCTCGTAGCCGTAGAGGCGGTCGAGGATGCGTCGGGTTTCCTGAGCGTCGACGAGGTCGATATCGAGGTCGCGCGGGTTCTCGGCCGCTGCGCGGATCGCAGGCTCGGTGATCTCGTGGAACACCATGCGCTTGACCGGGATCTTCGGCTTGAGTGTCTCGAGCAGATGCCAGGCGATGGCCTCACCCTCGCGGTCGCCGTCCGTCGCGAGGTAGAGCTCGTCGACGTCCTTCATCAACGACTTCAGCTCGGAGACCGTCGACTTCTTGTCTGCCGAGACGACGTACAGCGGCTCGAAGTTGTCGTCGACGTTGACACCGAGCCGCGCCCAGGGCTGGCCCTTGTACTTCGCCGGAACGTCGGCGGCGCCGCGCGGCAGGTCACGAATGTGACCGCGCGACGACTCCACAACGTAGTTGCCCCCCAGATACCCCGCGATCTTGCGCGCCTTGGTCGGCGACTCGACGATCACCAGTCGTCGGATCGCTTCTCCTTTTGCGGGCGCGGTGGTGCTGGTCTCGGCCAACGGGTGTCCTTCGGTTTGGACCCGCCCGCCGCGTGCCGGTTGGCTGACGGATGGGGTCTCGTCTCGTTTGAGGTTTGTACCTTATGTATAGCGCCATTTGCACATCCGAATTCACGATGGGCGGGTATCCACCACGCAATTCGACGACACTGCCGCCCATAACGCCTGGTCAACGCTGAATATGCCGAGCGCGAAACGAACTGTGTCGTTCGTCAGTCGCTGACGTCCGGCCAGTCCGCACGTGCTCCCGCGAAGTGCGGCGCCTCGCCGACATACTCGCAGAGACGAGCGAGTCGACGACGACCCGAGATCCGCAGTGCGGGCGAATGGATTCGCGTGCCAACAAGAGTAGGTGCAATCCCGGTCCGCATCAGCGCAGTCGCGAGTTGTGCATGGGTATCGGGCGCATGTGGATCGAGTCCGAGCTGGTAGTGCCCGGCATCCGACGATCCCGCGGCGATCGTCCAGAGTCGCAGCGCACGAGGACCAGGAACCCAGCCTGCGGGAACAGCCTTGACCGCGCCGCGCGACCAGGTGGCGTGCAGGGCGTCGAGCAACGGTGTGAGTGCGCTGCGTGCGAGCGGATTGCCCTCGTCGGACTCTGTGAGCTCGGTGTCGACGCCGCAGGCCTTCATCTCCTCGACCACGGCCGCCGCGCGCCACGGCGCGGTCAGCACGATCGATACGCGCGTACCACCCGCACCCGACCCACTACCTGCGACGCGCGACGATTGTCCGTGCGCTGCAAGAAGGCCGCCGAGGTCGTCGAGCGACGGCTCGTCGAGTTCGGCGGAGAAAAACGCCAATTGGCCCACGCACCAGACAATACTGGTGCCTTGCCTACTGGGACGTCGAACAGGGGGACGTCGAACACAGGGACGTCGAATGCGGGGTCACCGATTGGCGTCGGCGGCACAGGAAGGCTGACAGACGAACGCTCCCGCCCTCGAAAGAGGACGGGAGCGTTGCATCTATCAAGCTCGTCTGTTGAGCCGAAGTCTCAGACGGCGCGGACGCCGGTCGCCTGCGGACCCTTGGTGCCCTGTCCGACCTCGAACTCCACGCGCTGGTTCTCCTCGAGGGTACGGAAGCCGTTGCCCTGGATCTCCGAGTAGTGGACGAACACGTCGTCATTGCCCTCATCGGGAGCAATAAAGCCGAAGCCCTTCTCCGCGTTGAACCACTTCACAGTCCCCTGTGCCATTCCTGCAATCCTTTACATACATTCAAACTGTCCCGACACGCTGGTCACGTGTCGCGGCCGGTCGTACCGCCATACCTCGGAGAACGCCGATGGGAGAGTTCGTGGACGAACACCATTCTCCCCTGACAACTTCAGTACCACGGCTGCAACCCGATCCCGCGCGATCACCGCAATCAGCGATGGCCGCCCGGGAGCTGCGGCCGAACTCAGTCAATCATGTTCGAGGCGACTTGGATAGTCGTCGCAATCACTCTGAGCCAAAACCACCCGATTTTTCGACGTTCGAGACCGAAAGGTAACATCGTATGCAAGGAAAACCTGCTGGCTATAGGACATAATCACGCACTCGCACCGATTGGGGCCTCGCGCGCCGAGATCGCCCGGTCACCACGACATTTCGTCTATGCACGACTCCACGTTCGGCACCGAACTTCTTCGTCGCTCACTGGCCGGAACAGATCCGGACTCCAGTCCGGTAACTCATCTCTCGGTAATCGATTCCCGCTCAGCAACTTTCGCGTCCTGGCCCGGATGGATTTCGAACGAGGTCCGTGCCGCTCTCGTCGATAGTGGAATCGAACGACCGTGGATTCATCAGACAGAGGCCGCCGACCACGCATTCGCAGGCCGACATGTATCGATTGCCACCGGAACCGCATCTGGCAAATCGTTGTCGTACCAAATGCCAATTCTGACGACGCTTCTCGCCGAACCACACTCGACCGCACTGTATCTCAGCCCGACTAAAGCTCTAGGTGCCGATCAACTCAAGGCGCTCACATCGATCATCTCCGGGCGCCGCGACTTTTCTCACCTCCAGCCGTGCGCGTACGACGGCGACACCGATTCCGAGATCCGACAGTGGGCTCGAGCACATTCGCGGTGGATCTTCACCAATCCCGACATGTTGCATTTGGGAATACTCACCGGTGTGGCCACGCCTGGCACACACGCCGGCGGACCGTCGCGCGGCCAATGGCGACAATTCTTCGCGCACCTGCGATACATCGTCGTCGACGAATGTCACCACTACCGTGGGGTGTTCGGCTCCAACACCGCGATGGTGCTGCGTCGACTGTTGCGTCTGGCACGTGCGTGCGGTTCTGAGCCGACGGTGATCGCGGCCAGTGCGACAGTCGCCGATCCCGCCGCCGCGCTCGAACGACTCATCGGCGAACCCGCGGTCGGGGTCACACACGACGGGTCGCCGCGTGGCGAGCGGACCGTCGCCCTATGGGAACCCGATTTCGTGCCGGGCGTAACCGGCGAGAACGATGCTCCGGTACGACGATCCGCAGATGCAGAGGCGTCCCGTCTCTTGGCCGACTTCGTAATCGAGGGCGCTCGCACACTGTGTTTCGGACGCAGCAGACGCGGCGTCGAGATCGCGGCACTGCGAGCTCGTGATCTGTTGTCGCACAGCGCTCCCGACCTCGTCGACAAGGTGGCCGCGTATCGCGCGGGGTATCTCGCCGACGATCGTCGTCGACTCGAGGCCGCCATCTCCGACGGCAGGCTCGTCGGGGTGACGACGACCAACGCACTCGAACTCGGCGTCGACATCACCGGACTCGACGCGGTGATCATCGCGGGCTACCCCGGAACCATCGCCTCGTTCTGGCAGCAGGCGGGACGTGCTGGGCGCCAACGCGAATCCGGCGATGCGCTCGTCGTACTGATCGCACGCGACGACCCGCTCGACACCTATCTGGTCCACCATCCCGACGCACTACTCGCCACGCCTGTCGAGGCGCCGGTCATCGATCCGACCAACCCGTACATCCTCGCGCCGCACCTGCTGTGCGCGGCAACCGAGTACCCGTTGGGGGACAACGAGATCGAGCGCTGGGGTGCGCGCGGCGCCGTGCAGCAACTCGCCGCTGACGGTCTCCTCCGCAAACGGAAGGCGGGCTGGTATCCGGCCGCGGGCGTAGAACCCCACGGCGACATAGACATTCGCGGCGGAATCGGCGGACAGGTGCTCATCGTCGACGCGACGACGTCGGAACTTCTCGGGACCGTCGACGCCGGTCGCGCACCCGCAACTGTGCATCCCGGAGCGGTACACATCCACCAGGGCGAGAGCTACGTCGTCGACGAACTCGATCTCGACGAGGGCCTCGCGCTGGCTCATCCCGAGGAACCGGATTGGACCACGTCGGCGCGTGAGACCACAGACGTATCGGTGACGTCGGTCGTCTCGTCGAACACCTACGGACCGCTGTCTGTGGCGTTCGTCGACGTCGACGTCAGCCATCAGGTCGTCGGATATCTTCGATCACTCCCGTCGGGCGAAGTGCTCGACGCCGTCGAACTCGACATGCCGCGTCAGACACTGCACACGCGTGCGGTCATGTACACACTGACTCCGGAGTCGCTGGCCGAGGTGGGTATCGACGCCACTCGCCTGCCCGGTGCCCTGCACGCCGCTGAGCACGCGGCGATCGGCATGCTGCCCCTCGTCGCGACGTGCGACCGGTGGGACATCGGAGGACTCTCGACCAACCTGCACCCCGACACCGGGCTTCCGACCGTCTTCGTCTACGACGGCTATCTCGGCGGCGCCGGCTTCGCCGAGCGTGGGTACGCGCAGTTCGCGACGTGGATCGCGGCGACCGCGGACGCCATCTCCGAGTGCGGCTGTGAGCTGGGATGCCCGTCGTGCGTGCAGTCACCGAAGTGCGGCAACGGCAATGAACCGCTCGACAAGGCGGGAGCCCTGAGCGTGCTGCGATCTATCACACACCTGATGCGAGATATGACGCACCTCGCAAGCTGAGTCATTTGTCCACGCCGTTGCGACGATTTGTCTCTTTTGTCGATCCTGCGTGCACAGTCATCGGCGGTGCACGCCGGCGAGTGGCGACGGTGTCCACCTCCGGGGTCCACCTGGGGACCCCGACTACTCATGACTGCTCGCCACCGGTTTCTAGGAGTGACAATGATGAACGCTGCCGTTCGCCCGCGGGCGAGCATGATGGCCCTTGCCGGGTTCTCCGTGGCGAGTGCCGCGGTGATCGGGGCCGTCCCCTCAATGAGCCAGGCAGCCACGTATGCCGCCGCCACGCCCACCACTGTGACGCAGGACGCTGCTGTAGCGGCCACCGCAGCCATGGCGGCACCACTCGCCGCAACATCTTCTGCTGCAACACCTTCCGCTACCGACACCGATCCGCTGGCGATCTACCAGCAGGTGCTCACCAAGGCGCAGACTGCCATCGAGAAGCTGAAGAAGACGGCGTCGAAGACCGAGTACCCGATCCTCAACCAGCTCCTGGCGAACCAGACCGCGCTGGTCAACGGCATCATCAACGGTGCTGTCGCCGGAGAGTGGAAAGCGGGCAAGGCAGCCGACTTCTCGCCGATCTGGACCCAGATCCAGGCCGCACTCGACGGCCTGGACTCCGCGGGCATCGAAGCCAACGTCACCGCGGCACTCTCCGATCAGCTCCCCAAGCTGCTCGAAGCCGTCTCGACGTCGCTCTCGTCCGGCGACATCGAAGGCGCGATGAACAACCTGCTGCTCGCCGTGGTCACACCGGTGTACTCCGTGATCAAGCCGACCAAGGCAGGCGGCGTGGTCCCGACACTCGTCAAGCTGCTCAACGTTCCGCTGAACGCCGGCCTCATCGCCGCGGGTGCGATCCCGAACGCCGACATCGCCGCTGCCATCTCGACACCGATCAGCAACGCCATCAAGGTGAACAACGTCATCGGCTCCGACTTCGCCTACATCGGGATGGGGATCATCAGCCCCGTCGCAGGCGGGATCGGCGGCTTCGGTCGGGGCGTGCAGAACGTGATCGACGCCCTGGGCACCAACGACCTCGAAGGCGCGCTGACAGCACTCGTCCAGGCGCCTGCCATCACGCTCGACGGCTTCTTGCACGGCGGCTACGGACCGAGCGTCGGCGGACTGGTGGGCGTCAACGGGCTGCGTGTCGTCAGCGGCGGCTTGCTCGGTGGCGGGCTGCAGCTCTTCGGCAAGGACGCAGATGGCAACCGCGCCACCATCATTCCGGGCACGGGCTGGGTGCTTCAGCGCATTCAGGAGGACATCCGCAAGGCCATCACGCCGGTGCCCCCGAAGACCGTGAGCGCCGACATGGCGACGCTTGTCGCGGCCCAGACCCACTCGACCGTGACTGCTTCTGACGTGGCTACCCCTACTCCCGATGCGGCTGCGACTTCTT
>NZ_DLSO01000194.1:0-19056 GCF_002500165.1 Gordonia sp. UBA7860
ACCGACGCGCTGACCGGGCTGCTCAACAGACGCGCCCTCCACTCGCGGGCGGCCGATGTGCTTGACGGTTCCACTGGGTCGGATGGGGCTGTGCTCGCGGTATATCTCGTCGATCTCGACGATTTCAAGCGCGTGAACGACACCTACGGCCACGCGGTTGGTGACGCGGTCTTGAGCACGGTCGCCCGAGCGATCCAGGCGAAGTGCGACGACTCCGCACTCGTGGCGAGATTCGGTGGGGAAGAGTTCGTGATCGCCGAGGTGGTCGCCTCGAATGATGCGGCCATGGTCGGAGCCCGACGCCTCTCGGCGGCGGTGTCGCAGACCCCGTACGGGATCACGGCCAGTGTCGGCGCAGCAACCGTAGCGCTCGCCCGCGGCGGCGTCGGCACACCGGCAGCGCGGCGACTGGGCGACCTTATCGCAGTCGCCGATCGGGCGATGTACGAGGCGAAGCGGTCGGGTGGCAATGGCTGTCGTCACCACGCCCTCGACGGCACCCGATTTCCTCAGCGGTGACGCTACAGCCGGTGGATGGGCAGCGACGGTGACGCGTGATATCCGGGGCGGGCTGGCGCCTACCGCCCGCCGGCAGGCGCCGACACCGTGTCGAGAGCCGACACGAACCCCACGTAGCCCCGGGGGCCGAGGGCGTCAGCCACCGCACGCTCGGCGCGTGCCTCGGCTGCGAGCGCAGGCTCGATGGTCCGTGCGCCCCGCGCGCTCAGGTGGACCACGACGCGGCGCCGGTCGCTGGGGTCGGCGCGCCGGTACACCAGTCCGTTCGTGACGAGATGGTCGACGATGCGGGTGGCGGTGGCGGGGGGCACGACCGCCAACTGGGCGAGTTCGCTCATGATGTGGCCGCCGCCCGACGCGAGGACGGCGAGCACCCGCCACTGTTCATGCGTCAATCCGAGCGTCGACAGCGTCTCATCCAGCGATGTCTCGAGATTCCTCGCCGCCCGCAACAAGCGCGCGAGCAGGGGCAGTTCGACTGCGTTGTCGCGCAGCGTCGGTGTCTGCGGTGTAGTGTGAAGGCTCATCTGCGGGTCCCGTTCGTCGCCACGATGTGAACGCGGCGGTCGACCATCGCAGGGTGGACGATTGCGGATGTCGGAGGAGTCGGATGTCGCATCGCGAGTTGCCGGTCCGCATCGCCTATGTTGCCCCCCTGCAGGGCACCGCTGGGATCTTCGGCCCGTCGTGCGAGGCGTGCGGTGACCTTGCCGTCTTCGAATTGTGCAGTGGTGCAGGCATACTGGGGCGTCCAGTAGAACTCGTGGCGGTCGACGGTGGACGCGCTCCAGATGTCGTGGCCCGAGAGGTCGCGACACTGTGGCGCGCGGGAGCGATCGATGCCATCGTCGGGTGGCACATTTCCGCCGTGCGCAAGGAGATCCTTCGCCACGTCGGCGGTGAACTGCCGTATGTGTACGCGGCATTGCATGAGGGTGAGTTTCGCACACCCGGCCTGTTCATGACCGGAGAGGCGCCCGGGGCGCAGGTCCTGCCTGCCCTCGACTGGCTGCATGGACAACTCGGTGCGAGGACGTGGTGTGTCGTCGGCAACGACTACGTCTGGCCGAGGCAGATCGCCGCGCGGGCGGAGGCGCATCTCGACGGCGCCGGGATGTCGTATCGTGGCTCCGTTTTCGCGCCGCTGGGTACATCGGAGTTCACCAGGACTCTCGATTGGCTGGAGGCCCGTGGACCCGATGCGGTACTCGTGCTGCTCGTCGGCGATGACGCGGTCCGGTTCGGTAGAGCGTTCGCGCGCAGAGGTCTCGACGAGATCATGGTGCGGTTCAGTCCGATCCTCGAGGAGAACCAGGTCCTCGGCATGGGGCCGAGCGCGACTGCCAACATGTATTCTGCCGCAGGTTATTTCGACACTCTCGCCACAGCGGAGACGATGGATTTCGCCGGTCGGTACCACCGCCTGCACGGTGTTGACGCGCCGTCGCTCAATAGCATCGGCCAGTCGTGTTACGAGGGCATCAATGTCCTCGCCGAACTGGCCGGACGCGCTGGTTCGCTCGCCGTTCCCGCACTCGAGGCAGTCGCACACGGGCTGAGGATCGAAGGCGCGCGAGGTGTTCTTCGGCTCGGCTCCGGAGACACGGACCAGGACGTGTACCTGGCTGCGGCGCGACACCTCGATCTCGACGTGCTCGAGCGGATTCACGTCGCCTGACCGTTCGTCGCCTGACCGTTCGTCGTCAGACCGTTGCCGCCCGTGCTGGTGTGCAGTACGAGTGGCCCCGTCTCGGGATCGTGACGCACGATGATGTCGGCGATCGACGCATGCAGCTCGAGTCGGATGACCCGCTTGAGGTTGCGAGCGCCGTAGACCCGATCGAAGCCCGCGGTGATGAGGTGTGCTCGCACGGAATCGTCGTACTCCCACCGTATTCCGCGGGCGTGCAGGTTCGCGGTCAATCTGGTCAGTTCGAGGTCGACGATGAGTCCGGCGTTGCGTTCGTCGAGCGGCGCGAACCGGACCACCTCGTCGAATCTGTTGTAGAGCTCGGGGTCGAAGAACTCCTCCACGGCCCGGTCGACGATGTCGTCGTCGGATTGGGCTGTCGGCGATCCGCCGAGGCGGCGCGGTAGGAGGCGTTGCGGGAGGAGTCTGCGAATCGGCGTCTCCGTGCGCGAACGGCTGTTCGCGGCGAGTTCTGCCGAGCCGAGGTTCGAGGTGAGCAGCACGATCGCATTGCGGAAATCGATCATCGACGTGCCCGCGGTGAGGCGCAGTGTCCCGCTGTCGAGGATCTGCAACAGCGAACGCAGGACGGTCGTGTGAGCTTTCTCGACCTCGTCGAACAATACAATTCCCGGACGAGAAAGGTTGCCCTCCACCAGTTCTCGGTCGAACAGGGTGAACTGCTCCTTCGCGCCCGCATACCCCGGCGGTGCGCCGGACAGCGATGCCGCGTAGTGCTCCTGGGCCAGTGTGTTCATGTCGATTCGACACAGTTTGTCCGGATCTCCCGCGATCTCCGCAGCGAGGCGTCGGGCGAGTTCTGTCTTTCCGACACCGGTCGGTCCGACGAACAGCAGCGAGGCAATCGGGCGGTGTGGGTCTCGAATCCCCGCGGCGGCGATGGTCAGGCCGCGGACCACCGAATCGATGGCGTGGTCCTGTCCGATGATCGATCCACGCAGCGCAGCGGACAGCTGCTCCGGCGAACTGGCGCGACCCATCCGGAACGATCGCGCACGACCAGCGGTCAGGTGACCGGAGTTGAGGTCATCGACCTTCTGAGACAGGTAACCCGACACTGTGTAACCCTTCCGTGGCTCCGGCTGTAGAGCCGGCTGTAGATACCGACACCGTCGTCGATCCTCGACCTTGCCGTGTGTTCTGCTTCCGAATGAAAGCAGGAATATCGACGTCGCGCTCGGTTGCCAAGCCAGTCTTGTGCACCCGAAGCGCGAGAGATTCTGTCGAATAATGATATTCATACATCCGCGCAATCGCTCCGTAACGCAGTCGCCTCTAGCCTCGACGTGATAGTACTTCCATTCGGAATAATAATGACGACGGCCGCGGGGCCAGAGGAGACAGCATGCGACACGGAGACATCTCATCGAGTCCGGACACGGTCGGCGTCGCGGTGGTGAACTACAAGATGCCGCGCCTGCACACCAAAGCCGAGGTGCTCGACAATGCACAGAAGATCGCCGACATGGTGGTCGGCATGAAGACAGGTCTACCCGGCATGGACCTCGTCGTGTTCCCCGAATACTCGACGATGGGGATCATGTACGACAACGACGAGATGTACGAGACCGCCGCGACGATCCCCGGTGACGAGACCGACATCTTTGCCAAGGCCTGCCGCGATGCGCGCACCTGGGGCGTCTTCTCGATCACCGGTGAACGCCACGAGGAACATCCGAACAAGCCGCCGTACAACACCCTGGTCTTGATCAACGACGACGGCGAGATAGTCCAGAAGTACCGCAAGATCCTGCCGTGGACGCCGATCGAGGGGTGGTACCCCGGCGGTCAGACATATGTCACCGATGGACCGAAGGGTATGAAGATCTCGCTGATCATCTGCGACGACGGCAACTACCCCGAGATCTGGCGCGACTGCGCGATGAAGGGCGCCGAGCTGATCGTGCGTCCGCAGGGCTACATGTATCCCGCCAAGGATCAGCAGGTACTGATGGCCAAGGCGATGGCATGGGCCAACAACTGCTACGTCGCGGTGGCGAACGCCACCGGATGGGACGGCGTCTACACCTACTTCGGGCACAGCTCGATCATCGGATTCGACGGCAGGACTCTCGGCGAGTGCGGCGAGGAGGACTACGGCATCCAGTATGCGCAGCTGTCGTTGTCGACGATCCGCGATGCCCGTAAGTACGACCAGTCGCAGAACCACCTGTTCAAGCTGCTCCACCGCGGTTACACCGGCGTGCTCGCAGGCGGCGACGGAGACAAGGGAGTGGCCGACTGTCCGTTCGACTTCTACAAGAACTGGGTGAACGACGCCGAGGCAACGCAAGCGGCCGTCGAGGCGATCACCCGGGACACCGTCGGTGTCGCCGAATGCCCTGTCTACGATCTGCCGACAGAGAAGACCATGGAGGTGTGATGCCGCGCTGAGGGCCTCGGGCGACCCTCACCAACCCCGCGGATTGGGCGGTGCCGACCAGCCGGTGCTGCGACCACTGCGGCGGTGCGCGCCACCCTGCGCGGATGAATTACGCGCAGGGTGGTCGACGGGCCGGATCGGGCGGTCCGTGGTCGGGATCTCGGCAGTGTCGTCGAGTTGCTCTTCAAGGGGCAGCGCGCCGGCGGAGAGATCGTAGGAGTCGAGATCGAGCAGACGCGCGTGGATGATGTGCCGATTCCGCAGCGCCGAGCGCACCGCGCGGTGTAGTCCGTCCTCGAGGTAGAGCTCGCCCTGCCACCGCACGACGTGGGAGAAGAGGTCGCCGTAGAACGTCGAATCCTCGCTGAGAAGCTTGTCCAGTGCGAGCACCGTGGTGACCGTGACGAGCTCGTCCAGGCGCAGCTGGCGAGGGGGGATCTTCGCCCAGCCGCGCACGGACAAATTGTGATCGGGGTAGGGCTTTCCCTCGCGTACACCCTTGAAGATCATCCCGGCGCTCTCTCTGTCATTCCTCGGGCCGCGTCGTCTGCGATGACGGTGCGTGCCGCGATCCATCGGATCGACGTCGGTCGTCACCTAGGATGGATACGACCAACTGTATTGGCCAGACGATGTTGCCCCCAGACGGTGACGGTTCGAGACGGTGATGGCTCGAGACGATTCCGCCGGTCCGGGCCGTCGTGGACCGAGTGTATTTGTCCGACCGTAGTGGAGAGTAGGCCCCGAGGAGGTGCGGCGAAGGTGTCGGCGACCGACGATCGACGATTCGAGGTGCTGCGAGCCATCGTGACCGATTACGTGGACACGCAGGAGCCGATCGGTTCGAAGGCACTGGTGGAACGCCATCACCTCGGGGTATCGAGCGCTACGGTGCGCAACGACATGGCGGTGCTCGAGGCCGAGGGATACATTGCGCAGCCACACACCAGTTCCGGTCGGGTCCCGACGGACAAGGGCTACCGCATGTTCGTCGACCGGATCAGCGAGATCAAGCCGCTCTCGGCGGCGGAACGTCGCGCGATCCTGTCGGTGCTCGACCGCGGCGTCGATCTCGACGACGTCCTGCGCCGTTCGGTCCGCCTGCTGGCGCAACTAACCCGGCAGGTGGCCGTGATCCAATATCCGGTGCTCTCCACGGCGACCGTGCGCCACCTGGAGGTGGTCACGCTCTCGCCGTCGCGTCTGCTGCTCGTCGTCATCACCGACACCGGCCGCGTCGAGCAGCGCATGGTCGCTCTCGGCGACGATCGGTCGGAGGACGAGATCGCCCGGCTCCGCGACATGTTCTCGGCAGCGCTGCACGGCAAACGACTCGAGGAGGCCTCGGCTGCCGTCGCCGAGTTGGCCAACGAAGCGCCCGACGACATCCGGGACGAGGTCATCAGGGTGGCCACCGTGCTCGTCGAAACTCTCGTCGAGCGTGGAGTCGACCGCCTGGTGCTCGGCGGAACGTCGAACCTCGCGCGGTCGGCCGCCGACTTCGCCGTGCTCAACGGCGGGATGGACACGGTTCTCGAAGCGCTCGAAGAGCAGGTCGTGGTGCTCAAACTGCTGGCAACCACGCAGCGTATGGGCAGGGTCACAGTGCAGATCGGCGAGGAGACCCAGGCGGAGAACCTGCGTGGAACGTCTGTGGTGTCCACAGGGTACGGTGCTTCGGGAACGATTTTCGGCAGTGTCGGCGTGGTTGGCCCGACCCGCATGGACTATCCGGGAACAATCGCCTCGGTCGCAGCCGTTGCGAAGTACGTGGGAGAGGTCCTCTCCGAGCGCTGACCTGCGCCGAATCGCCTGTAGGACCCCCCACCTGCAGGATCACTGACACACACGGGATCACTGACATACATATAGAGGACCAGGACGACAAGCGTGGCAACTGACTACTACGGAATCCTGGGCGTGGCGAAGGGCGCCAGCGACCAGGAGATCAAGCGGGCCTACCGCAAGAAGGCTCGTGAACTGCACCCCGACGTGAATCCCAATGAGGAGGAGCGCTTCAAAGAGGTCACCACCGCCTATGAGGTGCTCAGTGACCCGGAGAAGCGACGCATCGTCGACGCGGGTGGCGATCCGCTCGCCGGCCCTGGTGCTGGTGGATTCGCCGGAGGTTTCGGTGGCGGCGGTCTCGGCGACGTGTTCGAAGCGTTCTTCGGGGGTGGCGCCGGGTTCGGCGGTGGTCGTGGACCGAAGGGGCGTGTACAACCCGGCGAGCCGGCACTCGTGTCGGTGGAACTCACACTCGAGGAGTGCGCGTCCGGGGTCAACAAGGAGATCACCGTCGACACGGCGATCCTGTGCGACGTGTGCCACGGCTCGGGAACCAATGGCGACTCGAAGCCGGTGACCTGCGACATCTGTAAGGGTGCTGGCGAGATCCAGGCGGTGCAACGCTCGATTCTGGGTCAGGTCATGACCGTCCGCGAATGCCCGACCTGCCACGGAACGGGCGAGGTCATCCCTGATCCGTGCCACAAGTGCGGCGGCGATGGCCGCGTGCGTTCGCGACGCACCATGACCGTGCGCATCCCCGCAGGTATCGAGAGCGGTATGCGCGTCCGCCTGGCAGGTCAGGGCGAGGTCGGCATGGGTGGCGGACCCGCAGGCGACCTGTACGTCGAGGTCTCCGAGCGTCCGCACGACGTCTTCATTCGCGACAAGGACGACCTGCACTGCACGCTGCGCGTGCCCATGGCCGACGCCGCGCTCGGTGCCGAGTTCACCGTCGAATCGATCCTCGGCGACGACATCACCGTCGCCATCGAGCCGGGTACTCAACCCGGCCAGGTGGTCAAGGTCCGCGGGCAGGGTATGCCGCATGTCAACAGTGGTGTGCGCGGCACGCTGCACGTGCATCTCGACGTGCATGTACCGACCAGGCTCGACGCCGGACAGTCGGCGGCGCTCTCGGCGTTTCGCGAGACGTCGGGCGAGCAGATCGATCTGGTCACCACCACGGCTGCCGCGGCACCGGGCGGGCTGTTCTCGCGGCTGCGCAACGCCTTCGCCGGACGCTGACAGGTCACAGCGGAGTGGCACGCCGAGTGGATCGTGAATTGAAAGGTCGACGTCGGTGAGTCCTCCGTTGTTCTGGGTCGACGAGGTGCCTCGCGTGGGCGGTGAGGTCGTGGTCGCCGGCAACGAGGGACGTCACGCCGTGACCGTCACGCGCCTCGGCGTCGGCGAACAACTCCTCGTCGGGGATGGCCGGGGTTCTGTCGCCGACTGCGCGGTCGAGGCGATCCGGTCGAAAGACACGCTTGTTGCGCGCGCTCACGGGTACACGTTCATCGACCGGCCGCGCCCGACAGTCACGGTGATCCAGGCGCTCCCGAAAGGCGAGCGCTCTGAGCTCGCCGTCGACCTCGCGACGGAGGCGGGTGCGGATCGCATCGTGCCCTGGCAGTCCGCGCGATGCGTTGCGCGATGGACTGGCAAGGCGGACAAGGGAATTGCGAAGTGGAAGGCCGCGGCGTCCGCGGCGGCAAAGCAGAGTCGGCGTCCGTGGATTCCCGACATCGGTGAACTGGCGACGACGACGGATGTGCGTGCGATCTGCGCTGAGGTCGCCGCGGACGATGGTGTGGTCGCGGTGCTGCACGAGGACGGAGCCGTGCCGCTGCGGTCGCTACCGCTGGCAGGTGCCTCCCAGATCGCCCTCGTAGTGGGGCCTGAGGGTGGACTCGACGACGCCGAGATCGCCGATCTGACCGCGCTGGGGGCGACGTCGGTGGTCCTGGGGCCACAGGTGCTGCGTACGTCGGCCGCCGCCGCTGTCGCACTGGGAGCAATCGGCGTGCTCACCGATCGGTGGGAGCGGTGAAGCGCTGCGCGGTGCACCGCTCGAAGATCGCGTACGGCGGTGAGCCCTCGCAGTTCGGTCACCTCTACCACGTGGCGAGCCCCGACGACCGTCCGGACCGGATGCGCCCGGTGGTCCTCGTACACGGCGGCTACTGGACCACAGAGTTCAGCCTGACCATCGAATCGGCGATCGCGCGACAGTACGCGGAGCGGGGCGCACTGGTGTGGAACGTCGAGTATCGACGCATCGGTGAGACGGGTGCCGGATGGCCCGCCACGGGAACCGACGTCCGATCCGCGATCGAGGCGCTCGATACCGAGATTCCCGACGCACTCGAACCCGACCTGCGGGCGTGTGTCGACTGGACCGATGTGGCTGTAGTCGGGCACTCCGCCGGTGGTCAACTCGCGCTCTGGTCGGTCGCGCAACTGCGAGCGAAGACGGCGGCGACGACGATCACCACGGTCGTCGCGCAGGCAGCGGCACTGGATCTCGTAGGTGCAGGTCGTGCCGCGCGACCCTCGGTCGAGGGCCTGATGGGAGGGCCGTACGACGCCACGCCCGAACGCTACCGGCAGGCCTCGCCGATCGAACAGGAGCCGTTCGACGCGCACGTCGTCGCGATTCACGGCACGCTCGACACCGCGATCCCCGTCGACGTCAGTCGGCACTACGTCGAAACAGTCTGTGCGCGTGGGCAATCCGCCGAACTCATCGTGGTGCCGGACGAGGGACACGACGCCTTCGTCGATCCCCGGAGCGTCTGCAATCGGCAGACGCTGCGAACTCTGGGCATCTGAGGGTATCCAACCTTCACTGCATGTCGCTGTCTGCTGCCGCGTCGTACGAGTGACGGGCTATCTCGATCCGTTCGATGTTCTCGTAGGCCCAGACGCGTACGCGCACCACTACGTCAGACAGTGAAATTCCCAGCGCGGTAAGTGAATACGTGACCTGTGGTGGCGTCGTGGGTGCAACGGCGCGGTCGACGAGGCCGTCACGCTCGAGTCCGCGGAGCGTCTGTGTGAGCATCCGCTGGCTGATTCCCTCGACGGCTCGCTGCAGTTCGCGGAAGCGATGAGGGCGCTGGGACAACGCGTACAGAACAAGCAGAGTCCACTTGTCACCCAGTCGGTAGACGACCTGGCGGGTCGGACATGCCTCCGCGAGCAGGTCGTAGCCGGTGAGCCCTGTTGCCATCGCTGATTCTTTCGCGACCACTTTGCTTCGCCCTCTCGCCGCTGTCGGCATCAGTGGTTACCAAATAGTGCCTACTTACTATTTCATACCATGCCTGTCATCGTAAAAGGACGAATCAATCGTGCATCCGGGCGCGATACGACGAGACGAGGGGACAGACGATGCGAGCGTTGATCAGCGATGACGCGGGATCGGTGACGATCGGTTATGTCGAGGAACCCACTCATGGCCAGCGGCAGGCGTTGATCGAGGTGCAAGCCATATCGATAAATCGAGGAGAGACGTTCCTGTTGGAGGCGCCAGCACCCCGCTGGCGTCCCGGAAAGGACATAGCGGGAGTCGTCATCGAATCTGCGGCGGACGGGAGTGGTCCCGCAGCGGGTACGAGGGTCGTGGCGCACGTCGGCGAAGCAGGCTGGGCAGACCTGGTCGCAGTCGACACTGACCGCATGGTCGCTCTACCCGACGGGGTGTCCGTCGAAGTGGCTGCCGCGCTCCCGCTCGCGGGGTTGACCGCATTGCGCCTCGGTCGCGCGGCGGGGTTGGCTCCCGGCACATCGCTCCTAGTCACCGGTGCCAGCGGAGGCGTCGGCCACTACCTCGCTGAGATCGCGGCTGGTTGCGGTGCACTGATGACCGCGGTGGTCGCGTCGACGGCGCGCGGCGGACGACTGCGTGAGTTCGGCGCAACCACGCTGCTCGACCTCGAGGACGCCCGCAGCGGATTCGACGTCGGGCTCGACTCGGTCGGCGGCAACTCGCTCGGCAAGTTGCGGCGTCGCGTGACACCGGAAGGACGGGTCATCTGGTTCGGCCAGGCGAGCCGGGAACCGGCGACGCTCGACTTCTTCGACTGGGTCAACGGTACGGTCGGCGCGCCTGTCATCTCGTTCGACTACACGGCGAGCGACCGGCCGATCGGCCGGGATCTGGCCACACTGGTCGGGCTGGTCGGCGGCGGGCGACTGCATCCGGTTCTCGATGAGGTGCGGACGATCGCCGATGCTGCCGAATCCATCGCCGCATTGCGCGAACGTCGCATCGTGGGAAACCTCGTGTTGAAGTGGGGCTGAGGTGACCACCACGACAAACTCGTCGACCGAGAACACCGGCTCTTGTGTTCACAAGGCGTTGTTCTTGTGACGCTCGTCATCCGTAAAAAGGCTTGCCGAACGCCGACACCGACCAGACCTCGACGATCCGACCCTCGCGCACACGAAGGATGTCTGTGCCACTGATCCGAATCTCGGGGTGTTCAGCATCAGCGGGGATCACTGCCAGGTACGGCCGGGCGACGTGGTAGCTCTCGTCGCCGTCGACCGACACAACTGCAGGCCCCTCAGCCTGGTAGTGGATGCCAGGGCGGTCTGCTCGGAAAGCCGCTACGTGGTCGGTGAACGTGTCGGCGTCGGAGATCTGGTTGATTTCCTCCGCTCCGACCTGCGCATATCGCAGCACGAATGTCGGTGCCATCAGATCCGCTGCGTGGAGCTCACCGTTCCAGAATTGGGCCCAGCGGTCGTAGAGGGCGATTCCGGCGGCGGTGTCGGTGACGTTGGGGGTGACACTGGTGGGCATAGGTGCTCCTCGATAGTCGATGAAGTAAAACGAGACCACAGCGTCTCTGGATGAACAGGCGTCTGGTGGAAGAACCTCGCCATCGCAAACGCTACTCGTGGGGTATGACAGGACCGGCTCCGCGGAATAATGCCTGCTGATCCACTATCGGGGCGCGATAGACTGGTAGCGGATACAGTCCCGTTTGTATCCCCGATTCTCGATCGAACCCAGGAGTGATTGCATACGTGAGTGACGGCACCCCCGACGTGAACGCGCCGAACAGCGGAACATCAGGGGGCAGACCTGTGGTCACCTCCAACGTGGAAATCTCTCCCGAGGTGGTCTTCGGTCTGCTCGGGGCCAGTGACATCAACCTGCGCACCCTGGAGAAACTGCTCCCCGCCGACATCCATGTCCGCGGCAACCAGGTGACGCTCAGCGGTCAGCAGGCCGACGTCGCGGCGTCGGAAAGAGTTGTCGCCGAACTGGCCGACCTGGTGGGACGCGGAACCCCGCTGACCCCTGACCTCGTGCGCCACAGCGTGTCCATGTTGAGCGAGGGATCGGCGGAGTCGCCTGCTGAGGTGTTGTCACTCGACATCATCTCCCGCCGCGGAAAGACGATCCGCCCCAAGACGCTCAATCAGAAGAAGTACGTCGACGCCATCGACAACAACACGATCGTGTTCGGCCTCGGACCAGCAGGAACGGGCAAGACGTATCTGGCGATGGCCAAGGCCGTGCAGGCGCTGCAGGGCAAAGCGGTCAACCGCATCATCCTCACTCGCCCCGCTGTCGAGGCGGGGGAGCGACTCGGCTTTCTTCCGGGAACGCTCAGCGAGAAGATCGACCCGTACCTGCGGCCCCTGTACGACGCCCTGCACGACATGATCGATCCGGAGTCGATACCGAAACTGATGGCGGCGGGCGTCATCGAGGTCGCGCCTCTCGCATACATGCGTGGACGGACGTTGAATGACGCCTTCATCATCCTCGACGAGGCGCAGAACACCACGAGCGAGCAGATGAAGATGTTCCTGACCCGTCTCGGATTCGGATCGAAAGTTGTTGTCACCGGCGATGTCACGCAGGTCGACCTTCCCGGCGGAGCACAGAGCGGCCTCAACGCCGCGACACGCATTCTCGAGGGCATCGACGACATCCACTTCTCGCACCTGAACAGCTCCGACGTCGTGCGTCATCGACTTGTGGCCGACATCGTCGACGCGTACGGCCGCGACGACGAGGCACACCGTTCGTCGGGTCGATTGCGTGACGCGGGCGTGCAAGGCGGCAATAGTGCGGCTCGACGCGCCGCCGGAGGGGGACGACGCTCATGAGTATCGAACTCGCCAACGAGTCGGGCGTCGAGGCCCCGGCGGAACTGATCATCGGTGCGGCACGGTTCGCCGTGGGCGCGATGGATGTCAATCCGGCAGCCGAGCTCTCGCTGCTGTTGGTCGACGAGGACACGATGGCCGACATGCACGTCCAGTGGATGGATCTGCCCGGGCCGACCGACGTCATGAGCTTCCCGATGGACGAACTCGTCCCCGGCGGCCGCCCGGACGCCGCGGAACCCGGTCCGGCGATCCTCGGCGACATCGTGATCTGTCCCGCTTTCGCGAAGCGCCAAGCCAAAGAGGCACGACGCTCCTTCGACCACGAACTCGCAATGCTCACGATCCACGGTGTCCTGCACCTCCTCGGCTACGACCACGCCGAGCCGGAGGAGGAGAAGGAGATGTTCGGGCTGCAGAACAGCATCCTCGAAGAGTTCTACGCCGAACGTCACCGTATAGCGCAGGTACAGCGTCAGTCCGACCGTGACACCAAACTGTTGACCAACATCGGTTTCTCTGACATCGCGTCGGTCGACGCGGCTCCCGACGTCCCCGACCCGGGACACACCCCGCCCAAGGACACGTGACCTTGTCGCAAGACATCTGGTTCCTCATCGTCGCTCTCCTCTTGCTCGCTGCCGCAGGTTTGTTCGCGGCCGTCGACACCGCCGTGTCGACGGTGTCGATCGCTCGTGTCGAAGACATGGTCAAAGAGCAGCGCGCCGGAGCGCGCAGGCTCGTCTCGGTGCTCGACGCGCGCGCCACCTACGTCGGTCTCGCCGTGTTCCTGCGCGTCGCCTGCGAGACGGCGTCGGTTGCACTCGCCGCCGTCGCGGCGGTCGATGCGCTCGGGGTCGGGTGGGGGCTGGTCGTCACGATCGCGGGCATGACCGTGCTCTCCTATATCGCGGCAGGTGTCGGACCTCGCACGCTGGGCAGGCAACACGCCTACAGTGTCGCGCTGGCCTCTGCGGTGTTCCTGCAGGCGCTCGGTGTGCTGCTGACACCGGTCACCCGACTTCTCATCCTCATCGGCAACGCATTGACCCCCGGACGCGGATACCGCAACGGTCCGTTCGCCACCGAGGTCGAGTTGCGCGAGGTCGTCGACCTCGCGGAGGCAAGCGGTGTGGTGGCGGCAGATGAGCGCCGGATGATCCAATCCGTCTTCGACCTCGGCGACACCAATGCCCGTGAGGTGATGGTCCCGCGCACCGAGATGATCTGGATCGAAGACGACAAGACCGTTGCGCAGGCGCTGAATCTCGCACTGCGGTCCGGACATTCGCGCATACCCGTGATCGGCGAGAACCCCGACGACGTGCTCGGGGTGCTCTATCTCAAAGACCTCGCGTCGACACTGAATGCGGGAGAACCGATCACGGTCATCCGGGCGCGAGATCTCATGCGTCCGGCCGAGTTCATGCCCGACTCGAAGCCACTCGACAAGGTGCTCGCAGACATGCAGCGCACCCGCAACCACATGGCGCTCCTGGTCGACGAGTATGGCGGCATAGCAGGCCTGGTCACCATCGAGGACGTGCTCGAGGAGATCGTCGGTGAGATCACCGACGAGTACGACACCGACGAGGTCTCCCCCATCGAAGATCTCGGCGATGGCAGCATTCGGGTGTCGGCACGACTGCCCGTCGAGGATCTCGGCGAACTCTTCGACATCGAGATCGACGACGATGAGGTCGAAACCGTCGGCGGACTCGTCGGGCTGGAGTTGGGCCGCGTGCCGCTGCCGGGTGCCGACGTCGAATCCCACGGGCTGCGGCTTGTTGCAGAGGGAGGCCCCAATCATCAAGGGCGCCAACGCATCACTACTGTGTTGGTGACCAAGTTGCCGTCTGCGGACGATGACGATGCAGACGTGGCGTCGCGCGATGACGACGACTCACGACGTGATCGACGCAGCGGTGACGCCCGCTCGGACTCCGACGCAGGCACGCTCCGTCGAGTGCGTGACGCCGACGCCGACACCGATGGGGAATACTCAGAGCGGAACGGCTCGGACCGCGGCACGTCGGTTCACGCACGCAACGGCAAGGATCACAGGTGACCCAGACACTCGACGACGAGGACAACAAACTCGTCGTGCTCGCCAGGGGAGCGCGCGCCCGCGCAGAGACCGCATCGGGTGCGGCGGTTCGCGACGGTGACGGACGGACCTACGCCGGAGCCGACGTCGAGACGCGCTCGCTGCAGTTGACAGGTCTTCAGGTCGCGCTCGCAACGGCACTCGGCAGCGGAGCGGGCGAGTTCGAGGCCGCCGTCGTCGTCGGCGGCCGAGCAGACGATCCCGGGCTGGCAACCCTGCACGAGATCAGCCCGTCGGCGCCTCTGATCGTCGCCGATCCAAGCGGCGCCGTCGTCGATCGCGTCGAGTCATGAGCGACGAATTCCGCTCAGGATTCGTCTGTTTCGTCGGCAGGCCCAACACGGGGAAGTCGACGCTGACGAACGCCCTCGTCGGCGAGAAGATCGCGATCACGTCGAATCGTCCGCAGACCACTCGGCACACCATTCGCGGAATCGTGAACCGGCCAGACGCGCAGTTGATCATCGTCGACACGCCTGGCCTGCATCGACCGCGTACGCTGCTCGGGCAGCGACTCAACGATCTCGTCCGCGACACCTACTCGGAGGTCGACGTGATCGGGATCTGCATCCCGGCCGACGAGGCGATCGGTCCCGGTGACCGTTGGATCGTGTCGCAGGTGCGACAGATGGCGCCCAAGACGACGGTGCTCGGCGTCGTGACGAAGATCGACCGCGTCACGCCGGACAAGGTCGCGGCCCAACTGCTCGCACTGAGTGAGCTGCTCGGCAGCGAGTCAGAGGTCGTGCCGGTGTCGGCGACCAGCGGCGCGCAGCTCGACGTTCTCACAGACGTTCTCGTCTCGCTGATGGAACCGGGCCCCGCGTTCTATCCCGACGGCGAGCTGACCGACGAACCCGAGCAGGTCCTGATGGCGGAGTTCATCCGCGAGGCCGCCCTCGAGGGTGTGCACGATGAGTTGCCGCACTCGCTGGCGGTCGTGATCGAGGAGGTCATCCCGCGCGAGGACCGACACCCCGATCAGGCACCGATGGTCGACGTCCACGCGATTCTCTACGTGGAGCGCGACAGCCAGAAGGGCATCATCATCGGACACAAGGGTTCGCGTCTGAAGCAGGTTGGCACCACCGCTCGGGCGCAGATCGAAAATCTGCTCGGCGTGAAGGTCTACCTGGATCTACACGTGAAAGTGGCAAAGGACTGGCAGCGAGACCCCAAACAGCTGGGACGAATGGGCTTCTGACGGCCGATCTCTTCAGGAGGTACGACGGTGGGCAAGCATGAGGGATCGGACGAAACGGCACCAGCCGACTCGGTCGATTCGACGCAGGACAGTCACGGTCAGAACAGTCACGGCGGAGGCACTCGCACCGACGAGAGTCGCACCGAGCAGACCGGCGCTGACGGCTACCCGCACGAGGAGCAGGCGGTCAGCACCATCTCCGAAGTGCTCGGTGCGCCCAAGTTCTGGCTCCTCCCGGTGTTGCTCGTCGTCGTCATCATGTCGTTCATGGCGGCGCTGTACATGGGCGCGATCGCCGATCCCGAACGCAATCTGCACGATTTCCCGATCGCCTTGTCCAACCAGGACAACGGCGGCGAGGTCCCCAACGCCGACGGCGGCACCGACAAACAGAATTACGGCGATCAGATAGCCAAGGGCATCATCGACGAGGCGGCGAAGAGTGGAATCGCGGTGCACAAGACCGACCGCACCACCGCGCTGAACGAGTTGAACACGGGCAAGGTCTACGGCGTCGTGATCATCAGCCCGAACTTCACCAACAAGGCTGTGGCACTTGGCCAATCGGCGGTACTGCAGGCCAAGCCCGAGAAGCTGCCGATCGACATCTACATCAATCGCGGGTCGGGAACCTTCGCCTCGGCTATCACGACGACATTCTCTGAGCGGGTGTCGACACAGGTCAACAAGCAGGTGGGCGACCAGCTCACTCAGTCGGTCAGAGAGCAACTCGCCAAGGCCGACGTACCGTTCAGCGGCGCAGCCCAGCTCGCGCTCTCGCAGCCGGTGGACGTGCAGACCGTCGAACCCAATCCGCTGCCCGAAGGCTCCGGAAACGGATTGTCGGCGTTCTACTACACACTGCTGCTGATTCTCGCCGGTTTCACCGGCGCGATGATGGTGAGCATCGTGGTCGACGCCGCGCTCGGCCAGACGCCCATCGAATTCGGCCCGTTCTACCAACTGCGTCTGCGACTGCCGATCTCGCGCTGGGGAACCCTCGCCGCCAAGTGGACGATCATGTTGCTGATCGCGTTCATCCAGTCGGCGCTCTACATCGGCGTCTGTACGGCGGTCGGGACCTCGTTACCGAACGCGTTTGTGTTGTGGACGTATTCGGTATTGGTGATCTTTGCCGTCGGTGTGTCGGCGGCGTCGGCGATGGCCGTCTTCGGAAACCCGGGTCTGATCTTGAATCTGGTGTTCTTCGTGATCCTCGGTCTGCCGTCGTCTGGCGGCACCGTGCCGCTGGAGGCCAGTCCACGACTGTTCGCCTGGATCGCGTCGGTCGAGCCGATGCATCTGGTGTACCTCGGTGTTCGCTCGATCCTGTACTTCGATGCCGACTGGGACGCCGGCCTCGGCCGGGCCGTGATCCAGACGATCATCGGATTGATCGTGGGCGGACTGCTCGGCTGGGCGGGAACCAAGTTCTACGACCACAAGGGCTGGCATCGCTTCCCTGGCGGCATGCGACTGACGCCGCGGATGGCCAAGATCTTCGACGGCGGAAGCGGCAGCCTCCCGACGATCACCACGCCTGCACCCCAGCACGTGGCCGGGGTCGCAGGCGCCAGCGCCCGCAAGCGAGAGGCGACGGCAGGCACTCATGTCGGCTCCCACGAGCGTGAGCCGGACGACTCCCGAAGTGGCAGTGGTTAGCGGCATGTCTCGGCGGGCCATGTCGGTCGCCGGTGGAACAATGGCACGGTGAGGTTCTACCAGGATGAAGCGGTTGTGCTGCGCCAGCACAAGCTCGGTGAGGCCGACCGCATCATCACGTTGCTGACCGCGGAGCACGGATTGGTGCGTGCGGTCGCCAAGGGAGTGCGACGGACGAGGTCGAAGTTCGGTGCCCGGTTGGAACCGTTCGCCCACGTCGACGTGCACCTCTATCCGGGACGCAACCTCGACGTCGTCACACAGGTCCATTCGATCCACGCGTTCGCCGACGCGATCGTCGCCGACTACGCCCGCTACACCACGGCGTGCGCCGTCCTCGAGACCGCGGAACGCCTTGCCGGTGAGGAACGTGCTCCCGCTGCGCAGTTGCACCGCCTCACCGTCGGTGCTCTCGAGGCGCTGGCAGATGATCGACGGCCGGGAGGGCTGATCCTCGACGCCTTTCTTCTCAGGGCAATGCACTGTGCAGGCTGGATGCCCGCGTTGGATGTGTGTGCACGCTGCGCTTCGCCTGGCCCGCATCGCGCGTTCCACGTCGCTGCCGGTGGTGCGGTGTGCCTGCACTGTCGTCCGCCGGGAGCCGCGACCCCGTCGCCCGGCGTCCTCGACCTCATGGACTCCTTGTACCGGGGGCAGTGGGAACACACCGCGGACGCGACCGAATCGCTACGACGTCAAGCCAGCGGATTGGTCGCCGCGCATCTGCAATGGCATCTCGAGCGCCAATTGCGCACCCTGCCGCTCATCGAACGCGCAACCCCTCATAGTCTGGTTTCACCGAACGTGAGAGGAGCCGGCGATGGCGCTACGGTCGCGGTCCGCGGCTCGGGATGAACGGGCAAAGCAAGCCGCAGCACAGGAACGACGCGCGGTTCGTCCACCCGACCCGCATCCGAGCGGTGCCACGCCGCCCGCACTGCCCGCCGAACTGATCCCACGCCACGTTGCGCTCGTGATGGATGGCAACGGCCGGTGGGCCACCGAGCGTGGACTGCCGCGCACCGAGGGGCACAAGCGTGGCGAGGCGGTCCTCATGGACACCGTCTGTGGCTGCATCGAGATGGGCGTGACGTGGTTGTCGGCCTACGCGTTCTCGACGGAGAACTGGTCGCGCAGCCCCGACGAGGTCCGGTTTCTGATGGGCTTCAACCGCGACGTGATCCGACGCCGTCGCGATGAGATGAACGAGATGGGCGTGCGCGTGCGCTGGGCCGGACGCCGACCACGGCTGTGGCGCAGCGTGATCAAAGAACTCGAAGTGGCCGAGGAACTGACCAGGGACAACACGGTCATGACCCTCACCATGTGCGTGAACTATGGCGGACGAGCCGAAATCGCCGATGCGGCAAAGGAGATCGCTCGACGCGCCGCGGCAGGTGAACTCGATCCCGAGCGGATCACCGAGGCGTCGTTCGCGAAGTATCTCGACGAGCCCGACATGCCCGACGTCGACCTGTTCCTGCGTCCGTCGGGGGAGCAGCGCATCTCGAACTTCCTGCTCTGGCAGTCGGCCTACGCCGAGATGG
>NZ_DLSO01000194.1:19292-20240 GCF_002500165.1 Gordonia sp. UBA7860
AGTCGGCCTACGCCGAGATGGTCTATCAGGAGAAGCTGTTTCCCGATTTCGATCGCCGCGACCTGTGGGCAGCGTGCGTCGAGTATGCGTCTCGCGACCGTCGCTTCGGCGGCGTGATGACGACGGAGTGAGCGTGAGTAGTCGGTGAGCGATGAGTCGAGCCCAAATCCTTCTGCCGCGCAACAGGTTCTACTCGAAAGAGTGGCCGCACTCCTGACCGAGATCGGCGACGTCACCGACGCCGACCACGAATCGGTAGTTGTGGCCGTCGGCTCGACGCGAGCGTCGGTTCGCGTCATCGCGCTGGCCGACGACCTTCAGGTGGTCTCGGTGACGCAGTTGCTCGCGCTCAACCTTCCCAACACCGACGCGCTCCGTTCCGACGTCGAAGAACTGGACGCGACGCTGAGCTTCGGTCACCTACGACGCTCCGATCTGACCGGCGTCACCACAGATGTGTTGCAGTACTACACGTTTCCGGTCGACGGCCTCACCGACATCCCACTGCTGACGGTGCTGCACATCGTGCTCTCCGGCGGCGACGACATCGCCCGCAAGCTCGTCGACGCGAGCTGAACTCCTCGGAGTGTCAGCGCGCGGCGCGGCAGTCGGCGCACACTCCGAACACCTCAACGGTGTGGTGGATGTCGCTGAATCCGTGTTCTGCCGCGATCTTCGAGGCCCAGCGCTCCACAGGCTCCGCCTGCACCTCGACGGTCGTGCCACAGACGCGGCACACCAGGTGGTGGTGATGCACCGACGAGCAGTTCCGGTAGCGCATCTCGCCCGAACCGTCCCAGAGAGCATCGATCTGACCCGCTTGGCTCAGTGCCTGCAGATTGCGATAGACGGTGGTCAGTCCGATCGATTCGCCACGCGCCTTGAGTTGCTCGTGAAGCTCCTGAGCTGAGCGGAAGTCGTCGCCTTCCGACAGTGCGTCGGCGATTG
>NZ_DLSO01000179.1:0-16661 GCF_002500165.1 Gordonia sp. UBA7860
TCAGAGCATGCGGACGACGGGTACGCCATTGTGCGGGCAGCAGATGTCAGAGACGGTGCTGTTACGACAAACGGAACTGATCACGTATCGCGCGCATTCAGTCGCCAGATAGGCTCGAAATCTGTACGAGTCAACGACTTAGTGATGACGACCAAGGGCACAGTAGGACGCACCGCGATCGTCGGCGAGCTGACGCAGGATGCGGTGTACAGCCCACAGTGCTGCTACTTTCGTGTGCCCGCGTCCAGCGAGATTCAGTGGGGGTATCTGGCGGGATGGTTTCTGAGCGATCTTCCACAACGCCAATTGGACTCGCTGATGCACAAGAGTGACATGGCTCCGTACGTCAACCTTCGCGATGTAGGCACGCTGGAGATCCCACGATTGCCTGCGGATCAGGAGCGAGATGTCGGGGAAGAACAGCAAACTCTGATCGCACTCATGCAGAAATGCGCCGCTTCGAACCGTGTCCTCGCCCATACCCGCGACGAACTTCTGCCGCTGCTGATGTCGGGGAAGCTGACGGTGAAGGACGCGGAGACGGCAGTTGCTGACTTGTAGGTAGTCGATACGGGTGACCCTTGCACGCATCACGGCGAATCACGAGCCAATCGCAAGAGTTAGTGCAAGACTTAATGCAAGAGTTAACGCAAGAGTTGGGGAGGGTGACATGACGGTCGACACCTCCGAGTTGGTCCGCACACTCCGGGCCCTCGGCACCGACCTGACCAGCGTCGAGGTCAAGGCCGCGGTGGGCGGCCTTCCCAAGTCGACCGTCGAGACTCTCAGTGCATTCGCGAATGGTGATGGTGGCACACTCATGCTCGGTCTCGATGAGCAATCCGGCTTCCGGCCCGCGGAAGGCTTCCGCGCGACAGCGATCCGTGACGCCCTTGCCAATGCATGTTCAGATGGCGTCACGCCCTCGCTGCGCGTCGCTGTTGAGATGGAAGAGTTTGAAGGAGCTTCGATCATTCGGGTCGAGATCCCCGAACTGGACCCAGTGGACAAGCCGTGCTTCGTGACGGCACGGGGCGAATATCAGGGCTCGTTCATTCGTAGCGGCGACGGTGATGTTCGGCTGAGTCATTACGAGGTCACCCAGTTGCTCAGCAACCGATCGCAGCCGACCTTCGACGCGGAGGTGGTGACCGGCGCGAGCATGGATGATCTTGATCCGGCATTGGTCGATGCTCTGATCTCGCGGTCCACAAGAAGGTCTCCGCGCACCTTCGCGAGCCTCGACCGTGATTCTGCGCTCCTGCGCCTGGGGGCCGCGGTGCGCGACGACGACACCATTCGTCCCAGCCTCGCTGGACTACTTTGCCTGGGGACCTATCCCCAGCAGTTCTTTCCGCAACTGTTCGTCAGCTTTGTGGTGCTGCCGGGGCTCACCATGGGCGATTCGCTCGCCGACGGTACAAGGTTTCTGGACAACGTGAATCTCGACGGCCCGATCCCGCACATCGTGGCAGACGCCACGTCGGCTCTCCTGCGGAACATGCGCTCGGCGTCTGTGATTCGGGGCATCGGGCGAGAAGATCGCTACGACTACCCCCTCGAGGTGTTTCGCGAACTGCTGGTCAACGCGCTTATGCACCGCGACTACAGCCCGCAGGCACGCGGCACGCAGATCCAGGTGGAGCTGTATCCAGATCGGATGGTGATCAAAAGCCCTGGAGGACTTTTCGGAGCCGCCCGCGCTGACGATCTCGGCACCGCAGACCAGATCTCCTCGTCGAGGAACGCGACGCTCGCGCGTCTACTCGCGGATGTCGAGCTCCCCGACGAGCCCGGTCATGTGGTGAGCGAGAACCGCGGGTCAGGCTTGCCGCGCGTCGTGTCGAGTCTGCGCCAAGCCGGGATGAGTCCTCCTGCCTTCGACGTCCCGCCCGGCCGCGTGACCGTCACCGTTCCGCAGCACGCCCTGCTGTCCGTCGACATCATCGACTGGATTGCATCGCTCGGGGCACCCGACCTCACCGACGCACAGAAACTTGCGCTGGCCATCATGCGCTCCACGGGGAGAGTCACCAACGCGATGCTTCAGGCGTGGGGAATAGACAGGATCGCCGCAGGCAACGCACTACGCGACCTTGTCACCGCGGGACTCGCAACAGTGTCTGGCGGAAAGCGTTACGCCAGTTACCGACTCGCTCCGCAGGCAGTCGCGGGAACAGCCCGTGCCGATGCTCCACAACCAAGTCCGACTCCGGCGACGACCGGGATCGCGGCCGACTTCGACGCGATCAAACAAGCCATTCGGGCCGGCCATGTCAGCGCACGTCAGATTGGCGCGGTTCTCGACATGGACTATCACGCCGTCCTTCGCCGACTTCGGGTGCTTGTCGCAGCCAATGAAGTGGAGCGCACCAAGGCCAAACACAGCAGAAGCCAAACCTACCGACTCACCAACGAGGACACCTGATGAGTACCTTCACCGAAGCCGACTGGGAAGACATCGCCCTTGAGGCGCTCGCCGACCAGGATTGGAAACCCGTCCCCGGACACGACATCGCTCCCGGGACTACCGACGGCCGAGCGGATTGGGAAGACATCGTCCTCGCGGACCGGCTGCTGGCCAAAATGCGGGCTCTCAATCCGCAAGTGCCATATGACTATCTGGTCCAGGCTCATGCCGCAATCCTCGCACCCGAGTCACAGGATGCGATCGCCGAGAACTACCGGCTTCACCAGATCATGGTGAAGGGGTACCGCGGGATGACCTACGTCGATCACGACGGTATCGACCAGACACCCACCATCCGGATCGTGGGCCAGTATCCGGAAGACAATGAGCTCCTCGCGGTCAACCAGGTGACCATTCGCAACGCGGAGCGAGAACGCCGATTCGACGTCGTCCTTTATCTCAACGGGATGCCGGTGGCCATCATCGAACTCAAGCAGGCAGGCGCCGAGAACGCCGATCTCGCTGCCGCACAAGCACAATTGCAGACGTACGTGCGGGAGTTCCCGATGGCCTTCCGGTTCGCTGTCCTCACCGTCATCAGCGATGGCCTCCACGCGGCATACGGCACACCGTTCACGCCGCTTGAACACTACGCGCCGTGGAACGTCGACGACGACGGTAAACCGCTGTCCATCACCGGTGACGTACGTGAAGACCAGCTCGGCGTGGAGCTCGAATTCCTCATCGACGGCGTCTTCAACCCCGAGCGGTTCCTTCAGTTGATGCGCAACTTCGTTGCGTTTGACGCCGGAGCCGACGGGTTTGTGAAGCGAGTTGCCAAGCCCCATCAGTACTTTGCCGTGAACAAGGCCGTGGGCAAGACAGTTGCAGCGTCGGAGAGTGATGGCAAGGCCGGCGTCGTGTGGCACACCCAGGGCTCGGGCAAGTCGATGGAAATGGAACTGTACAGCCACCTCGTGGCAACACAGCCGAAGCTCAAGAACCCGACCATCGTCGTCGTCACCGACCGTAAGGACCTCGACGGTCAGCTGTTCGAAACCTTCAACCGGTCAACACTTCTCGATGAGTCACCCGTCAAGATCAACACGCGTGACCAATTGCGCGAAGAGCTCTCCAATCGCACCACCGGCGGTATCTACTTCACCACGCTGCAAAAGTTCAGCCGAACCAAGGGCGAGCGAGAGTCCGGTGCCGAACATCCGCTGCTCACCGATCGGCGCAACGTCATCGTCATCGTCGACGAAGCGCATCGAAGTCACTACGACGATCTCGACGGCTACGCTCGCCATCTCCACGACGCCGTGCCGCATGCCACGCTGATCGCGTTCACCGGAACGCCAATCTCGCAGGCTGAACGAGACACCCGAGAGGTGTTCGGCGAGTACATCGACATCTACGACCTGACACGCGCCGTCGACGATGGCGCAACAGTGCCCGTCTACTTCGAGCCCCGGCTGATCCAGGTGAGTCTGGCGAAAGGCGTGACAGAGGAGGACCTCGATCACGCTGCCGACGAGGCGACCCGTGGACTCGATGATGTAGAACGCGACCAGGTGGAGAAGGCCGTTGCCGTCATCAATGCCGTCTACGGCGCACCGGAGCGTCTCAAGGCGCTCGCCGCCAATATCGTCGATCACTGGGAACGGCGATCGGCCGCGATGGAACCCTTCATCTCCTGTCCGGGAAAGGCTTTCATCGTCGGTGCGACTCGAGACATCTGCGCCCGGCTGTACGACGAGATCATCGCGCTTCGGCCCGAATGGCACAACGAAGCCGTCGACAAGGGCGCCATCAAGGTGGTCTACTCAGGCGAGGCCAAGGACCAGCCGCCGATCTCCAACCATGTTCGGCGCGAGGCGCAGAACAAGGTGATCCAGAAGCGACTGAAGGATCCCGATGACGAACTGCAGATCGTCATAGTCAAGGACATGTTGCTCACCGGGTTCGACGCCCCGCCGCTGCACACCCTGTACCTCGACCGCCCGCTACGTGGAGCCCTGCTCATGCAGACGTTGGCTCGTGTGAACCGAACGTTCCGGGGTGAGCCATCCGGCCTGCTCGTCGCGTACGCTCCGCTCGCCGAGAATCTCAAGCAGGCACTCGCCGAGTACACAGACGCGGATCGCGAGCATCAGCCGGTGGGACGCAATATCGAAGAAGCCGTGCAACTGGCCAGAGAGGTTGTGGCAGAGCTCGATACGCTCTGCTCGTTCTACGACTGGCGCAATCAAGCGGCGTCGTCGAAGCGGGGCTGGATACAGGCAGTCAAAAAGCTGACCAACGATCTGCGCTCACCCGAAACCCCAGGGAATCAGGTCGGCGACGGTGAGGAGACACTCAAGTCACGCTTCCGACGACTGGCCGGCGCCCTTGCCCGGGCATGGGCGCTGGCCGGTGGTGATGCGTCACTCGAGGACATTCGTAACGCTATGATCTTCTATGAAGAAGTGCGTGTGTGGATGGCGAAATGTGATGCTTCAGAGCGCCAGGCCGAAGGTCGTCCGATTCCCGACGACATCAAGCGGTTGCTGTCCGCAGTGGTTGCCGACTCGACGGCGACAGGAGACATTGTCGACATCTACGACGCCGCCGGGTTGGAGAAACCGTCGCTCTCCGACCTGGGGCCCGACTTCGAGGAGAAAGTGCGCTCGGCGTCGAACCCCCACCTCGCGATCGAGGCTTTGCGGGCGACGCTGACTGACGAGTCGTCGAAGGTGTCGCGAAACAACATTGTGCGGCAACGAGAATTCTCCGAACGTATCGCGACGCTGATGCGCAAGTACACGAACCAGCAGATCACGTCGGCGGAGGTGATCGCCGAACTGATCGAGCTGGCGAAGGAAGTGGCAGCCGAAGGGGATCGGGGGCAGCGCTTCCATCCGCCGCTCACCGACGACGAGTTGGCCTTCTACGACGCCGTGGCGACCAATGAGTCGGCGGTGGAGTTGCAGGGCGACGACATTCTGGCCGCGATCGCTCGGGACTTGGTGCGAATCATGCAGCGCGACACAAAGTCCGACTGGCTGGTGCGTGAAGACGTGCGAGCGAAGCTTCGCTCGTCGATTAAGCGGCTGCTGGTCAAGTACAAGTACCCGCCGGACAAGCAGCCGGCCGCGATTCGCACGGTGATCGAGCAGATGGAAGTGATGGCGCCGTATGTGGCAGGTGCGGAGTAGAAGCGCCTCGTCGTTGGTCATCCCTGGCGAACGGCATCGCACTCTTGCGACGGTGTGAACGAGTCGTGATCGGGTCGGCGTTCGTCGATGGGAATGCTCCGTCGGGCCTTGCGCGTGACCAGGGGCGGGCGCCGGCAGACGTCATCGCGCCACCAAGCGAATGGTACCGCCAACGAATTTGGGCGCCGGCTACACCGCCGACGGACAGGGCTGGCGGACGTCCGATTCGACGCCGCCCCTCCTCGACGCCGCGCCCTCCCCGACACCGCATCCCCCGATCGGGGGAGCGCGCAATCCACCCGAACATCGGCCAGATGGCGGGTGGGTAGGACGTCCAATATCGCGAAAACTGAGTTCATCGCTTCCTGAACGAGCCACAAGGGGCTCCCCGGCGATGACGAAAGGCGCGGACATGAACGTCACGAGTACCTACACCGTTTCCGACTACCTCCTCGACCGTCTCGCCGACCTCGGCGTCGACACCATCTTCGGTGTCCCGGGCGATTTCACTCTCGGACTTCTCGACCACGTCGACGAGCATCCGTCGATCAACTGGGTGGGCACCGCGAACGAGCTCGGCGCGGGCTACGCGGCCGACGGCTATGCCCGGATGAACGGCGTCGGAGTGGTGTGCTCGACCTTCGGAGTCGGTGAACTCAGCGCCATCAACGCGGTGGCAGGATCGTACGCCGAGCACGTTCCGGTGCTGCACCTGGTGGGCGCTCCCACCGAGGCGGTCCAGGCCGCCGGACGGGCGACGCACCACTCACTCGGCGACGGCGACTTCACCCACACGCTCCGGATGTCCGCGGAAGTGACTGTGGCACAAGAGATGTTGCAGCACGGCACCGCCACCGAACAGATCGACCGGGTGCTCGCCGCGATGGTGGCGGAGGGCCGCCCGGGGTACCTCTCACTCCCCGCCGACGTCGCCGAGCAGCCGTGTGAACCGCCCACCGCCGTCCTCGAAGTACCTGCCGCGCGCACAAGTGCCGACCAGCTCGCCCGATTCGCCGACGCCGCAACACAATTGATCGCCGACCGATCGCCGGTCGTACTCGCCGACATCTTTGTCCATCGTTCCGGTACGGTGGATCAGCTCCATCACCTTCTGAAAGTCGGTGGGCTGCAGTATGCGTCGCTGCTGTGGGGGCGGCGCGTCGTCGACGAGCGTGGTTCCGGGTACCTCGGGCTGTACCTCGGCGACGCGACCGAGCCCGACGTGCGCGACGCGATCGAGAACGCCGAGTGCCTCATCACTGTCGGCGTCTGTTTCACCGACCTGATCTCCGGCTACTTCACACAGCGACTCGACGACGCGGTCCGTATCGATCTGCAGCCGCACACCGCGGTGGTCGGTGGTGAGACCTTCGCCGGCATCGAGATGCGCGACGCGCTGGCCGTGTTGGCCGAAATTGTTCCCCCGCGGCCCGACCTGCCGGTGTCGTTCGCTGCTCCGATGAGCAACATCGAGCCCGATCCATATGCACCGCTGACCCAGAAAGAGCTCTGGGAGGCCGTTGGTGCGGCGCTGACCGGCAACGACGTGATCTTCGCCGACCAGGGAACCAGCTTCTGTGGCATTGCGGCCCAACGACTTCCGAGCGGTGCGGTGTTCATCGGTCAACCGTTGTGGGCGTCGATCGGCTACACGTTGCCCGCCATGATCGGGGCAGCGATCGCGGCACCGCATCGTCGGCCAGTCTTGCTGATCGGCGACGGCGCCGCACAGCTCACGGTTGCCGAGCTCGGCACGCTCATCCGGCACCGTATCCCCGCGGTGATCGTCGTCGTCAACAACAACGGCTACACCGTCGAGCGTGCGATTCACGGTGCGGAGATGAACTACAACGACATCGCTCCTTGGCGTTGGACGCTGCTGCCGTACGCATTGGGCGGCGACGTCTCGACGGTGCGGACCCATCGTGCGACGACGCAGGCCGAGTTGACCGGCATGCTCGTCGACGCTGCCGCGCACCCGACATCGCTGACGCTGATCGAGGCGGTCACCGGTGAACTCGACGTCCCGCCGGTGCTCGAGGCAATCGCGGCTGCGGCCGCGAGCGCGAACAGGTGACATCGGTCATCCATGAGAGAAAGGTCTTCGTCCCAGACCGTCACACCCGTGACGGTCTGGGACGAAGACTCAGGTGCCGACAGCAGCGCCGTCGCGGTAATCCGTATGACGGACTGCCCGCACAATCGGCACGAATGTCATACGGATCGGCGTCAGCCGGGCCAAGTGGCGTCGGGCGGCGGCGCGCTAGCCGACCAGCCACGCATTCGGTGCGCAGACGAGTGGGACGTCGGCGCCGAGGGCCCGCAGCACGATCGACGTCGCGCGGGGCGAATAGCTCATCGAGAAATGATCGGACGTGTCCTGGGGGCAGCCGTCCTGCAGCGTGATGTTGCGGGTGTTCTTGGTGCCCGTGGGGAAGAACGTGCTGGAGTAGGGAGTGGTGACCTCGTCGTAGCGGGTGCCGACGATCGTGTACCGGATGTCGCCGAGGGCGTAGACACCGCCGCTGTTGAGGTTCTTCAGGAACGGCGAGTTGTAGATCTGCTGGGTGCCCGAGACCCCGACGCCGAGTGCGAGGGGTCCGAGGATGTCGACGCCGAGGTCGTTGATGGTGCGTCCGAGCGTGCCGATGCCATTGAGCGTCGTGCCGTTGTTGGTCGCGCCGAGCGTCACGACGTTGGCGACCTTGGCTGCGCCGCCGTCGAATCGTAGGTATTGACGTGTCGAGATGCCGCCCATCGAATGGCCGACCATGTCGACCTTGGCTGCGCCGGTCGACGCGAGGACCTTGTCGACGAAGGTCTTGATCTGGGTCGCCGACTTCACGATGTCGCCGGTCCCATACACGCCGGGGAATGCTGCTGCTACGCCACCGCCTTGAGAGGGCGGCTGTATTCCGTAGTCGAGTGCGTAGACGCAGAAGCCTGCCTGCCGGAGCGCGGGGGAGATCATCGACCAGTTGCTGTAGGCGTTCTCCCACGTTCCGTGGACCAGCACGACGGGATTGCGGCCGACCTGGGGTTTGCACGACCAGTCATTCGCACCGGCGGGCGCCACGTCGGGATTCGACAGGCTGTGCGCGAAAGCCGCGGGGAACGTAGTCTGCTTCGGCCCGTTGCCGGTGGGGATGAGCCAGCGACTCTCGCCGTTGAGCAGGAAGGTCTCGGCGCGGGCCGGGGTGGGCGAGGCATCGGAGATGTAGTCGGCGAGCTGTTGCTGCGGGGCGGCCGACGCGATACCTGCGGAGTTCGCGGCAAGCGAGATACACGCGGCGACCGCGGCGACAGCCGTCGTCAGCAGGCGGGTTCGGGAACGACGTCGATGAGACGATGTGGTCACGTGCGAACCTCTCAGCCAGGTGTTGCCGGTCATAGCGCAGGCGAGTGGAGCGTAGCTCACCGGTCACGATCCCTGACTCCCACCGGTTCCCAGCCTCGGCGTGACGTGCGGTCACCTGGGGTGGGCAGTCGGTCGCGACTGCGGTACACGATGTACGGCCGGAACAGGTAGTGCACCGGAGCGGTGAACATGTGCACGAGACGGGTGAACGGGACGAGTGCGAACAGGGTCAGACCGATCAGGACGTGCACATGGAAGCGCAGCGGTGCTGCCTCCATTGCGCGAATGTCGGGTTGCAGCACGAAGATCGACCGAAACCACGGCGAGACAGTCTGGCGATAGTTGACCCCGGGTCCACTGGGATCGACTGCACCGACAACTGTGATGTAGGTTCCCGCGATCAGCGCGCATACCAAGACCAGATACATCAGCTTGTCGTTGCGGGTCGTCGCCATGAACACCGGGCCGGTGGTGCGACGTCGATAGATGAGCAGGCCGACGCCGAGCAGAGTCGCTGCCGCGGCGAGGAGACCGAAAAAGCCTGCGCCCCAGTGGTACATCGTCTCGGAGACGCCGAGTGCGTCGGTCCAGGACTGTGGGATGACCAGACCGACCGCGTGTCCGACGATGACCACGAGGATTCCGTAGTGGAACATCGGCGAGGCAATCCGCAGTAGCCGCGACTCGTAGAGCTCCGATGATCGTGTGGTCCACCCGAACTTGTCGTAGCGGTAGCGCCAGATCGTGCCGCCGATGAGTATGAGCAGTACAAGATAAGGCAGTACGCCCCACAGGAAGACGTCCATCACGGCTCACCCCTCGCAGGTGTCGCAGTCAGCGGCAGTAGGCGCGAATCGTAGGGCTCGAGGCCAACGGCCTCGACGCCGAGCGCCGGCGTCATCGCGCGCGCAGCCTGTCGGTCTACCGGCGATTCACCGGGCAGCGTCGAGCAGATCGCCGTGAGCACAGCGGTGTACGGAGATCGACGGTCGCGCAACGCGAATCGGATCAACTCGAGCGCTGGGCGATACTTCTCCAGCATCTCTTGTCCCGCGTCAGCGTCGACACGCGCCGCGAACTCCAGGACGATCGGCAGGTGGTCGGGCAACTCGCCGTGGAGGTCGACGACAAAGCCGCTGCTCCGATAGAGCGCTTTGAACTCGCCGAGTGCGGCTCCACGCCGTCGGGTGTCGCCATCGGTCCAGTACGAGAGATACAGCGTGTGCTTGCGTGACAGGTCGAATGTGTCGACGTAGTCGTCGACCAAGGTGGGGAGCGGCGTGGACTCGATATGGTCGACGAAGGTCAGTAGCTCACGAGTGGATGGGTGATCGGGCTGTTCGCATAATGCTCTGCGCAGCAGTGAGCTTCGGTCGATGAACTGATCGTCGGGGTAACTCAGACACCATGAGGAGACCTGCCACGTCACGCGATGATCGGCCGCAGTCGTGCGGCGAGGCCACCTCACGACGACGCCTTCGAGTCGCCGGTGTCGTCGGACGCGCGGCGGTCGGGGAACAGCCCTTCGGGCGAACCGTTACCGTCCCAGTTCAGCAGATTCGTGCGATTCGCGAGGCGATGTGAGCTGGTCGCGGTGTCGGTCGTCTGGCGTTGCTTGAGCGCGTGAAAGGTCTCCACCGACACCGGGGTCGGGGTTCCGCTCGCTTCACCGAAGGGGCCGGACTCGTACATGCCGGGCCCGTCCTCGTAGTCGAGGGAGCACGCCATCTCGTCGAGCTGTTCGGCCTGCTCGAGATGGGCCGTCGGAATCACATACCGCTCTTCGTATTTGGCGATCGCCATCAAGCGGTACATCTCGTAGACCTGCTCTTCGGACATGCCGACAGAGGCGGGGATGTCGGGGTCGGGTTCGCGGCCGAGTGTGATGTCGCGCATGTAGGCGCGCATCGCCGCGAGTTTGCGCAGGACGCCGTCTATTACCGAGGTGTCGCCCGCACTGAACAGTTCGGCGAGGTACTCGACGGGGATTCGCAATGCGTCGATCGCACCGAACAGGGTGCCCGCGTCCTCAGCGTCGTGGCCCTGGCCGCTGAGTAGGTCGACGATCGGCGACAACGGCGGCACGTACCAGACCATTGGCATGGTGCGGTACTCCGGATGCAGCGGCAGCGCGACGCGGAACTCCTTGGCCAGCGCATAAATTGGCGATCGACGTGCCGCATCGAGCCAGTCCTCGGGAATGCCTTCAGCCCGCGCCCCGGCGATCACGTCGGGGTCGTTGGGGTCGAGGAGCAGGTTGAGCTGGGCTTCGTAGAGGTCGGTGTCGTCTGGTGTGGAGGCGGCTTCGGTGACAGCGTCGACGTCGTAGAGAAACAGTCCGAGGTATCGGAGTCTGCCGACGCAGGTCTCGGAGCAGACGGTCGGCTGCCCGACCTCGATACGCGGGTAGCAGAGCGTGCACTTCTCGGCCTTGCCCGTTCGATGGTTGAAGTAGATCTTTTTGTACGGGCAGCCGGTGATGCATTGGCGCCACCCGCGACACCGGTCCTGGTCGACGAGGACGATACCGTCCTCGCTGCGCTTGTAGATCGCCCCGGACGGGCACGACGCCATGCATGAGGGATTCAGGCAGTGCTCGCAGATGCGGGGCAGATAGAACATGAACGTCTGCTCGAAGCTGAACTTGACGGCGTCTTCTGATTCACGACGCAGCTTCTCGACGATCGGATCGAGCGCGCCCAATTCCGGTGCGCCACCGAGGTCGTCGTCCCAGTTCGCCGACCATGTGACCTTCGTGTCGTCACCGGTGAGCAGCGATTTCGGCCGCGCAACAGGGAAATCGTCGCCAAGCGGGGCGTCGATGAGCATCTGGTAGTCGTAGGTCCAGGGCTCGTAGTAGTCGTAGATGGTGGGCTGAACGGGACTCGCGAAGAGCGTCAACAACTTCTGCATCCGGCCGCCTGTGCGCAGCCGCAGCTTTCCCTTGTTGTTCAGATGCCAGCCGCCGCGCCACTTCTCCTGATCCTCGTAGCGTCGCGGATAGCCTTGTCCCGGACGCGTTTCGACGTTGTTGAACCAGACGTACTCGGTGCCCGCCCGATTGGTCCACGCCTGTTTGCACGTGACAGAACAGGTGTGGCAGCCGATGCATTTGTCGAGGTTCATCACCATGCCGACCTGTGCCATGACCCGCATCAGTACGTCACCTCCTGGCTGCGCTTGCGTATCGTCGACACCATGTCACGCTGATTTCCCGCGGGGCCGAAATAGTTGAATGCGTAGGACAATTGGGCGTAGCCGCCGATCAGGTGAGTGGGTTTGACCAGAAGTCGGGTGGCGGAGTTGTGCATTTCGCCGCGACGACCCGTCGCCTCCGATTTCGGGACGTCGATCGTGCGCTCCTGCGCGTGATGAACGTAGACCACACCGGCGGGCATCCGATGGCTGACAATAGCCCTGCACACCACGACGCCGTTGGCGTTGACGCATTCGATCCACTCGTTGTCGTGCACGTCGATGGCTGCGGCATCCGACGGGCTCAGCCACGCGGTTGGACCGCCACGGGACAGTGACAGCATCAAGAGGTTGTCCTGGTACTCCGAATGAATGGACCACTTCGAGTGGGGCGTCAGGTATCGCACGGTGATTTGCTGCTCCCCGTCCGGCCCGAGCCTGGGCTCACCGAACAATCGGTGCATGTCCAAGGGCGGGCGGTACACGGGTAGCGACTCACCGAGGTCGATCATCCAGTCGTGGTCGAGATAGAAGTGCATACGCCCGGTCAGCGTGTGAAACGGCTTGAGCCGCTCTATGTTCACCGTGAACGGGGCATAGCGTCTGCCGCCTTTCTCAGATCCCGACCATTCCGACGAGGTGAACACCGGGACCGGGCCCTGCTGGGTGTCGGCGAAGCTGATCTGCTTGTCGGCGTTGCCCTCGGCCAGTTCGACGAGCGTCGTGCCGACGCGCTTCTGGAGCTTCTCGAAGCCGTTGACGGCCAGAGCCCCGTTGGTGGTACCGGAGAACATCAGGATCGCATCGGCCATCTTGGCATCCGTGTCGATTGCGGGCCTGCCGTCGCCGGCACCCCCGAGCATGACCCCGTTGCGATCCGCGAGGCGCCGTGACTGCTCTGCGATGTCGAAGGTGACGCCCTTGTTGGCGAAGCCGAGTGTGTCGGCCAGCGGCCCTACCGATGCAAGTTTCTCGGCGATCGCGGTGTAGTCGCGTTCGACCACCGTGAACGACGGCATGTTGACACCCGGCCGACCGGGGGATGCCGACATCGCCCAGTCGTCGACGCTGCCCTTGGGTTGCGCGGTCTCGCCGGGGGTGTCGTGTTGCATCGGAGTGGCGACGAGATCGTGGCGCACACCGAGGTGAGTCTTCGCCTGCTCGGACAGTTCGACTGCGAGCAGGTGGAAGAGATCGAAATCGGTCTTGGCCTCCCACGGCGGGTCGATGGCGGGAGAGAAGGCATGGACGAAGGGATGCATGTCGGTCGACGACAGGTCGTTCTTCTCGTACCACGTTGCTGCGGGTAGGACGATGTCGGAAAGAAGGGTCGTCGACGTCATCCGGAAATCTGCCGACAGGAGGAGATCGAGTTTGCCCTCCGGCGCATTCTCGTGCCACCGAACATCGTTGGGGCGTGGGGTATCCGGAGATTCGGCACCCATCACGTTGTTGTGGGTGCCGAGGAGATGTCGCAGGAAGTACTCATTACCCTTCGCCGACGACCCCATCAGGTTCGATCGCCACAGAACCAGCGTGCGTGGCCAGTTCACCTGAGCGTCGACGTCGTTGATCGCAGGTGTCAGTGAGCCGTCGGAAAGATGTTGTGCCACATAGCTCGACGCGGATTCCGCATCGCCACGGTCGACCGCGTCGCGGGCCTCATCGGCGACGTCGAGAGGATTGCGGTCGAACTGCGGATAGAACGGCATCCAGCCGAGCCGTGCCGATTGCGCGATGGCGTCGGCGGTGTGTTCGTGGTCGAGCGTGCCGCGCGACAGCGGAGATGCCAGTGACGTCGCCGAGTAGCCGTCGTTGCGCCACTGGTCGGTGTGCATGTACCAGTACGACGTGCCGGTCATGGTGCGAGGCGGTCGGCTCCAGTCGAGTCCGTTGGCCAATGACATCCATCCCGTGATCGGGCGGCATTTCTCCTGTCCCACGTAATGCGCCCAACCCCCGCCGTTTCGCCCCATGCAGCCGGTGAGGATCAACAGCGAGAGGATGGCCCGATAGGTGGCGTCGCCGTGGAACCACTGGCAGATCCCGGCTCCCATGATGATCATCGATCGTCCGCCCGAATCGACTGCATTGGTGGCGAATTCGCGCGCAACCCGGATCGCTGCCTCCGCAGGCACGCTGGTGATCTCCGCCTGCCAGGCAGGCGTGTAGGGGGTCGACGCGTCGTCGTAGCCGGACGGCCATTCGCCGGGCATGCCGTCACGATGCACCCCGTACTGCGCGAGCATGAGGTCGAAGACCGTGGTGACCTGATGGCCGTCGATGACGGTCGTCGGCACACCTCGGCGTAGCACCGAACCGCTGCCATCCGGGGAGTCGAAGGCCGGCAAAGCGATCTCGACCAGTTGCGCGTCGTCGCGACCGAAAAGGGTCAGCGCCGGGGTGATTGCTTCGAGGTCGAGGTTCCATCTGCCCTCGCCTGCGGCGGAGCGGCGAAAGCCCAGCGAGCCGTTGGGGACCGTGGCTGCTCCGGTCTGCTCGTCGAGTACCACGGTTTTCCACACGGCGTCGGAGTCGTTGTCATCGGCCCCCGCCAACTCATCCGCGGTCAGGAACTTGCCTGCGACGAGGCCGTTTTCGTGTTGCTCGACGTGCACCAGAAAGGGAAGGTCGGAGTAGGAGCGCACGTACTCGTCGAAGAACTCGGTGGTGTTCGCGACGAAGTATTCCGAGAGGATGACGTGCCCCATCGCCATGGCCAGCGCGGCGTCGGTACCTGCTTGTGCCGGTAGCCATTCGTCGGCGAATTTGGTGTTGTCGGCGTAGTCGGGGCTGACCGATACGATTTTGGTGCCGCGATAGCGCACCTCTGCCATCCAATGCGCGTCAGGAGTTCGGGTGACCGGGACATTGGAGCCCCACATCATCAGATACGACGCGTCCCACCAGTCACCGGACTCAGGGACGTCGGTCTGATCGCCGAAGACCTGTGGGCTCGCGACGGGCAGATCGGCGTACCAGTCATAGAACGACGTCATCACCCCGCCGATCAACTGGATGAAGCGCGTCCCCACGCAATGCGACACCATCGACATCGCGGGATCGGTGAGAAACCGGAGCAGCGGTCGGGGCCGTAGGTCTTGATGGTGTGCACATGGGCAGCCGCCGCCATCTCGATGGCCTCGTCCCAACTCACGCGGACGAGGCCGCCCTTACCACGAGCCTGCTGGTATGACCTGCGGCGCAACGGATCTCCGACGACGTCGGCCCACGCCAGCACGGGATCGCCGGTCTTTTCCTTGGCGGCCCGGTACATTTCGACGAGCACCCCGCGTGCGTACGGGTATCGAACCCGCGTCGGCGAGTACGTGTACCAGGAGAATGCCGCACCACGTGGGCAGCCGCGGGGCTCGTATTCCGGCCGGTCGGGACCCACCGACGGATAGTCGGTTTCCTGCGTCTCCCACGTGATGATGCCGTCTTTGACGTACACCTTCCATGAGCACGACCCGGTGCAGTTGACGCCATGGGTCGATCGCACGATCTTGTCGTGGTTCCACCGATCGCGGTAGAAGACATCGCCAGCACGGCCTCCCTCGCGGAAAGCGACTCTCCCGTCAGAGGTTTCGTCCCAGCGGGTGAAGAATTTGCCGATATCGAGTAGGGCTTTGGCTGCATCGCCCTGAACTGCAGTAGATCGGGCCATGAATTCACCATACGGATGAAATGCTCGGGGTGTGCGGTTTCGTCGTCGCAGATCCGAGGCGGCTCGGCGGAGGCGTCGACGCCCGGCCGGACGTTATCGCCGAGTGCTCCGCGTGTTTCGATTGGGTATAGACATTCGCAATGTGTAGGTCCTTGTGACACAACGTGAAAGGGTCGGTCAGTGTGAACGTTTCGCGTGCGGTATCGCCCGATTCGCCCACCCGGCTTCGACGACGCGTGCCGCATGCGAGCCTTGGGCAGTTCACTTTCGTCATGGCGACCGGCATTGTGTCGACAGCAATCCACAATGCGGCGACACTCGGTAGTGGCACATACTCGGATCTGGCCGATCTCATTTCGGCGATTCTCTTCTTTGCGGCAGTCGTCGGATATGTCGCGTTGATCGTGTTCACCATTGCCGGTTGGTTCACTGGTGCAGGCGTGGTCGACGAGGTGCGGCGTGAGATCGCGACCGACGGTTTCACCGTGTTGGCGTTTACCGCGGCGAGCGGGGTGCTTGCGGCGCGATCGTTAGCGGCGGGAAGTACCTGGGCCGCAGTCACATTTGCTGTCGTCGCACTGGTGTCGTGGGTGATCCTCGGCTACACGGCGGTGATCGCCGCGTTCTTCAGCGCCGCACAGTCGCGGGAGCATCCCCCGGCGCCGACGACCCCGCTGCCCTGGACACACGTCAACGGCACCTGGTTTCTGATGGTCGTCGGAACCCAGTCGATTGCCGTCGCATTCGGGGCGCTCGCGGCCAAAGAGCGTGTCGACTGGTATGCGGTCGTTGCCGCACTGTGGTGGGGGACCGGCAGGGTCACGGCAAAGTCGG
>NZ_DLSO01000016.1:0-24651 GCF_002500165.1 Gordonia sp. UBA7860
TGGGCGGGTCGATCAGCTGGGCGGGGCGGGTCGGGCTACGTCTAGGACCAAGTCGCCTGCGCCGCGCGAGACGCAGCAGAGCATCGCGTCGCCCGCCGCCTTCTCGTCGTCGGACAGCACGTAATCGCGGTGGGTTATCTCGCCGGCGCGCACGGGGATGCGGCACTCCCCGCAGACGCCCTGTCTGCACATGTTGCCGACGTCGACACCGTTGTCGAGTAATCGTTCGAGCAGGGAGACGCCGGGCGGCACGTCGATCGCAGTGCCGTCGGCCAAGCTCACCGTGAAGGGATCGCCGGGGTCTTGCTCGGGTGCGGTGAATCGCTCGAGATGGACGCGCGCTGCCGGCCAGCCTGCGGCTGATGCCAGCCGCGTATATGAGTCCAGTAGCGGTGCGGGTCCGCAGGCGTAGGCGTGAGTCCCCAGCGGTTGGGCCGCAAGTCGTTTGGTGAGGAGCTCGATTGTCTCGTCGACACTGGTCGCCTCGTAGACAGTCACGTCGGAGAGATCAGCGAGCGCTCGCAGGTCGTCGAGATGTGCGCCCTGCCCCGGTCGGTAGGAGTACACGACCTCCACCGGCAGACCTTCTCGCGCTGCGGCACGGGCGTGCGAGAGGATCGGCGTGATGCCGATACCGCCAGCAACGAGCAGAGCACGATGTTGGTCGAGGACAGGCGCGAACATCGGTCGCGGACCTTCGATTTCGATCAGTTCACCCTCGACGAGGTTGGTGTGCAACCACTGCGAACCTCGCCCGGTGTCTTTGCGCAACACGGAGATTCCGTACGAGTCGGGATACATTCCGTCGTCGACAAGCGAATACGCGTTACGCGTGGCACCGGCCTGCACAATCAGGTGGCTACCTGGTTGATACGAGGTCAGCGTCCCGTCAATGGGCGCGAAGCGGAAGTGGGTGATGGCGTCGGTGAGAGGTCGAACCTCGACGACTCGCATCGTGCGCGCTCCGGTCTGATAGCCGTCATGTAGGTGGGCGGGTGCCGCCGTGATCGTCATGAGAGTGCCTCCAGGTCCCTGGCGTCGACGGCCGAAGCAAGGAAGCTGCCACGGGACGCCGAGTGGTGTTCATGGATCTCCAGACGTCTTGTGCAGCCCGGACATTCGACGACGCCGCCCGGACTTCCTACCCCACGGAACGTGTCCCGGCAGTGTGCGCAGTACACCGGGAGATCGGTCGTGTCGGTGACGAACGCCGCGAGTTCGTCGGCGATCGCACCCGACTCGCGTGCTAGTGCCAGTGCGGTGAGTACGTCGTACTGGCCCCCGGTCACCAGAATCCTTGCGCCCGTGTGGGTTGCGGCCAGGGCGTCGATCAGCGAAGTTCGGTCGTCGTCGTGTGTCAGTGAGTCGAGCACGAGCAGGCGTGTCGGGCCGATGCTCTCGGCGGTGCGCACCCAGGCGCGTGCGGTGTGCGCGGTCTCGTCGGCGGCCCCGGCTGCGACGATGAGGAACTCCGATCCCGCGGCGTCGACCTCTGGTGGTCGCGACGGCCACTCGGGCAGGCCGTGAGTAGGTTCTGTCGCGATGTCTTGCGTGGCGTCGAGTTCTGTTGTGGGAGTCATGTTGTCGTCGGCTGAGGGCTGGTGACCCGCGTGCGTGCGGAGCCACTCCGACGCACGTGTGCGGTACTTGATGATGCCCTTGTAGTCGGCCATGTCGTCGGGGAGCTCGGCGAAGACCTCTGCGGCGCGAGTCCGCCACGGTTCGACCGTTGCCAATGCCTCCAGTGGCAACAGGTAGGTGCGGATCACGAACATGATCGCGCCGGAATCGGGGAGTCGAATGAGGTGTTGCACCTCGACGCGCAGGTGCACGAGACGTCCGAACTCGGCGTCGTCGACATGTTGGATCATCTCGCGATCCGGGCCCCACTCGGGGTAGCGCTCTGTGGAGACGTCGAGGCGACGTCCGATGGTCATCGTCCAATTGGTACGGCGATACGGTTCGTGTGGTTGCAGGCGCTTGAGGAACTCGTGTGCGCGCGTGATGACGCCCATCTTGCGCACCCGCGGGACCGGGCCGTGGATCTCCAGGAAGCTCATCCCGACGTCGAACCCGAAACTCCAGTCGGCGGCGAAGGTGATGACGCCCGCATCGACGAAGAGCTGGTCGTCGCGCTGGTCGAGAAGGGCGATGTCTTCTTGAACCTGAGTCGAGAGGTAGTGCAGCGGGTCGTCGCCCAGGCTCGCTTCCTCGCCGTAGCGGAAGGTGCGCTCGTCGTCGAGAAGGTCGTTGCGCCAATGCCATTCGTCGTGTCCGACCGACGTCAGATGCATGGTGTCGGGGTAGGCGTGCGCTAGTTCGCGCAGCATGGTCATGAGCGCGTCCCAGGCGGCGGGTCGCATGTGCGGTAGGACCGCTCGTCGGGTCGGGTCGGCATCGAGGACCGCGGCGCGTTCGGCGAGTTCGTTGCGATACTCGGAGTCGATGACGGCGACCGAATCTCCCCACTGGCCGGCGGGTGTGATCACCTGTTGGTTGGCGGGTTCGACGTTGGTGCTGTACCGGTAGATGTCGTCGACAAAGGGAAATGGGAAGGCGGAGAGAAGATCTGGGGTCGTCGTCTCTCGTCGGGCCGGGGCCGTGGTCACAGCGATACCTCCAGGGTGCATCCGGCACCTGCGCGTGAGACGCAGGGCATGATGGCGGTGCGCGACTTCTTCTCGTCATCGGTGAGGAACAGGTCGCGATGGATGGGTTCGTCTCCGCCACACAGGTCGATCCGGCATTCGCCGCACACGCCCTGACGGCAGAGGTTGGGGACAGCTATGTCGTTCGCCTCGAGTGCTTCGAGGAGGCTTATCCCGGACGGAACGTCGAGTGTGCGGTCGCTGCGAGTGAGTTTGACGCGGAACGGATCTCCCGCATCCAGCGCGTCGATGCCGAACCGCTCGGAGTGCAGACGCGACGACGGCCAGCCCGCAGCGGTTGCCGCGTCGAGGACGTGATCGATGAAGCCGGCGGGACCGCAGACGTACAGATGCGTCCCGACCGGTTGCTCTTCGAGTGTCGCGGCGAGTCTCGTGGAGAACTCCGCCCGCGTCGTGAAGAGTTCGGCTTGGGATCCGGCCAGTTGGGACACATCGTCGACGTGTGCGGCGTAGCCGGGGCGGAATGCGTAGAGCACCTGCACGTTTCGCTGCCACCTCGCTGCCGCGCGGAGGTGTGACACGATGGGCGTCACCCCGATTCCGCCTGCGACGAGCAGGTGTTTCGCGGCGCGGGCAGCGGGGGCGAATGCGCTTCGGGGAGGCCGGACTTCGAGTTGATCGCCCTCGACGAGTTCGTCGTGCAGCCATCGCGAACCGCCGTTGCCCTCTTCGACGAAGAGCACCGAGATGGTGTACTCGGTGGGATTCGCGCCGTCGGAGACGAGGCTGTAGGCGTTGGAATGTGTCCCTGCCGCGACGACGAGGTGACTGCCGGGGACGAATCCGGGCAGTGCCGAGCCGTTCGGGTGTGCCAGCGTGATCGTCCGTATCCCGTTGGCGCTGTTGGTGATCGACGTCACCGTCAATATCAGCGTCGTCGACCGGGGCGCTGTTGGCGGCGTGGCGGGCGCGGCGTCGGCATCCGCAAGTGCTGTCATCGCGGGACTCCTGGGGGTTCGGCGGTCTCGGCGTCGACCATGAAGCCGAGGAAGGCGCCGGTGCGTCGGGAAACGTGGTAGTAGACAAGGAGGTCGCGGGCACAGCCGTCGCACGAGATCACGTCGTCGATGGCCGCGACCGTGCGGGTCGTGGTGCGACAGTGTGAGCAGAAGACGTCGACCGGACCGGAACCGACGGGGACAACGCTGATCTCGTCGTCCTCGAGTCCAGCGTCGATCGCGGTGGCGCGCAAGCGCAGACACGAGCCGGCAGGTCCGGTGATCACGACGCGGACACCAACAGTGCTGTCGCGCAGTGTTTCTCGAAGCTGGCCGGCGAGACTGTCTGCTTGATCACCGAGGAGCACGGATCGTCGGACCTCTGGAGACAGCGCATGTGCCCACGCGCGCACCATGTCGACGGCCGACGGCGTGCCGGCCGCGGGCTGCGCATGGGGATCGCCCACACCGATGAGCACGTACTCCCTGCCCGTGGCGTCGGGAAGGTCAGTGCTCAGCGGTGCGGCCTCACCCAGCGTGCGAGCCCAGGCCGGAACGCTCGAGTATGCGAGCTGCGACATCGTTCTAGAGGAGCGTCGAATCGCGCTGGCCAGCGTAGAACGCGAGCGCGTAGTCGGGGGTGCTGAAGTAGATCTTGGAGCCCTTGGGAAAGAAGATGGCGTCCTTGGCTTTTGCGACGGTCTTCTGTCCGGTTTCTTTGTTCTCGAGGAGGAACTCGCCTTCGAGGACGACCTTCATCTCGTCGTACTCGTACTCGTAGTAGAGCGGCGAGTCGGTGTGGCGGAGTTCGAAGTACCCGCTGCACATCTCGCTGCCGTCGGGGTTCTCGTAGACATCGCCGATGAAGCCCTCGGTACCGGGGTACTCGGCGTCGGGCATCTTGGGGAGGTTCTCCCAGGCACCCGGCGTGACGCGGAACTCAAGGGCGCTCGTGCTGTCGATCGACATTGTTTCTCCTATTCTGATGGGGAAAGTCCGGTTCACTCCGTTTCGCCTGATTTAATCGACGATTCGTGGTGATTTCATGTGAGTGGACTTCGTTCCCTTATATGAGACCCGGCGTGTGTTTCGGCTGAATGACAAGTGCGTTGACGTGTGTGACACTTTGTCTACTCGTGTGAAACGAAGCGGCTACGGCTGTCTCGCCGCGACCATTCCGTCATCCACAGACACGAATTGATCAACAGCGGCGACTCGCCACGCCCGCATCCCAGATTTCTCCCAGGTTCTGCCGATACGGTGACCCGGTGAGTTCTCTGTCCGCCGTGCGCCAGACACGTGGCCGCCGACCCCTTGGGTATGTGGTCAGTGCTGTGCTGGCAGCGCTCCTGGCTTTCGCCGCAGCAGGAGGCATCTTCGTCTTCGCGGTGCGGACATCGGCGGGACAGGTCATCGATCAGCGGCTCCTGGAGTACGGGCGTGAACTCCCGGCCGCGACGCAGGTGCCGTACTGGCTGTCTATGAGCGTCGTCTCGAATCCCTTGACCTGGGTCATCGGTGCGGCAATCGTCGTGTTGCTCGTAGTGCTCGGTGCGGTGTTGCCTTCTGAACGCGGCCAGCGCGGCGTCGGATCACGGATCGCGACGGCCGCCACGCTTCTGCTGTTTCCGCCGGTCACCATCGTTCTCATCCGTGCTCTGCGCGACGGCACGTACCGCCCGCGTTTCCACGACTGGATCGCGGAGACCAACAACTCGGCGCCCAGCGGACACGCCGCCGCGATCGCGGCGCTGGTCGTTGCGGTGACTCTGGCCGCTCCCCCACTACTACGTCCGTGGGTTGCCGCGCTGGGCGGAACCTGGGCGGCGATCATCGACTTCGGCCTCGTGGCGGCGGGCTGGCACCGCCCCAGCGATGTCGCGATCTCGACGTTGCTCATCGTCGGCGCTGCCGTGCTGCTACCCGACCCCCACCGCGGATCCACGACGACCGTCCCCCGGGTCGTCGGGTTTGCCGTCTGCCTTCTGACTGTGGTCGCGGCGTCGATCACCGTTGCCGTGTATTACCCGCGGATCGAGCAGGTTGTCATTGCCGCTCTCGTCGCGGGCGTGGTCGGCGTGTGCCTTGGCATCCTGGTCGCGTTCAAGTCCGGCGACCGCGCCGGGGTCGCGGCGAGCCGCGTCGACGATCCGTGGGCCCAGCAGCGCCGCGACCACCACCTCGTCGGCTGACCGTCGGCGCACAGTCGGCCAGATAGAGCGCACAGTCGGCGGGATTTGGCGCACGGTCGACGGGATTTAGCGCACAGTCGGCGAGATAGAGCGCCCAGTCGGCGGTATTTAGCGCCCGGTCGACGTCAGTCCTGGGCCAGCACCTCGGTGCCGAGGAACTCGCACACGGTCAGGGCCAGGGCGAGGTCGAGGCGGTCGGTGGTGCGGGTGTCGCGCATGGCTTTGTCGACGCGGTACTTGACGGTGTTGCGGTGGAGGTTGAGCTTCTCGGCGGTGTGTAGGTGGCTCTCGCCGGTGGCGAAGTAGACCGACAGCGTCTCGCGGAGTGCGGCGGCGTTCGGTGAGTCCTCGGACAGCGCGCCCAGGATCTCGTGAACCCACGCGCGGGTGAATTCGAGGTCGCGGGCCAGCCTCGACACCACAGCCACTCCGCGGTCGCCGAACCCGACGACGTCGGCGACCAGACTGCCGGGCATCGTCGCGAGACCCCACGCCGCGAGCGCCTGCTCGTGGGAGCGTCGAAAACCGGCGATGCCGGAGGCGTTGAGTCCCAACGCCACGCGCACGCCTGCCGGCAGGGTCACCCGCTGCGCGACGTCGGACGTCTCCACGATGCGGTTGCTACGCCCCAGCGGCAGCCAGACCCAGGCGGTGGTGCGATCAATCGCGGTGATCAGCGGTGGCCCCTCGGCAAACAGCTTGGTGGCCATCATCCGCGCGGCACGGTCGAGGACCGCGAGATCTCTCGAGCCCTCGTCATCCGACCACATGATCACCGCGACGTGATGTTGGTCGAGGGAATAGCCGGACTCGCGCTCGAAGGAGTCGGCGTCGACGTCGGGCGTCCGAAGGATCTCGTGGATGCGCGAAGACAAGACGTTGCCCTCGGCGCCGATCCAGCGTCGACGCTCGTCCTCGTAGGCCTGGAACACGTAGAGGGTGATCCACTCGATGTACTGCGAGACGACGTCGGAGATTCGACGCATCACCACGAGGCTCTCGTGCTTGGAGAGATCGAGCTCGTCGACGTAGCCGAAGATGATGCGCAGCATCTCGTTCTGCCCCATGTGGTACGCACGTACCAATGAGTTCGACGGTACGTCGCGCTGGGCGAGGCGCAGCGCGTACTCGACCGCGGCAGTCGTCGGTTGGAGGTGCTCGACGGGGATGTCGTTGCTCAGCACATGCAGGATCGTCGACACGTTGCCGTGCACACTGGCTTCGAGCATCTCCACCAGTGCGGGATCGACATCGAGCTGGTCGATATCGCGGGCCATCAACGCGGTGAGATAGCGAACGATCTCGGACTCGTTCTCCCGCAACCGCTTACCCACCTGCGCGACTGCCGCGCGCATCTCGGGCGTGATGGACGGCGGCAACTGCGAATCGTGCAGTGGCAGACCAGGTACCGAGGCACTCACCGCTTGCGCTCCAGCCTTTTCAGTGCCGCCGTCGCGGCATTGACACCGCACAGTCCGTGCACTCCGGCGCCGGGCGGCGTCGACTGTGAGCACAGGTACACGCCGTCGACGCCGAGCCAGTACGGGTCGAGTGCTGTGCGTGGTCGCATCAGCATCTGCAGCCCGTCGTTGGCACCGCCGATGATGTCGCCCGCGGCGAAATTGGCGTTGTAGTCGTGCAATTGGCGGGTTCCCGTGCTGCGCGTAGCGAGTATCCGGTCGCGGAAGCCCGGTGCGAAGCGCTCGATCTGCTGCGTGACGAGGTCGGTGGCGTCGCCTTCGTACCCCTTGGGAACGTGGGCGTAGGCGTACACGGGGTTGACGTTGCCGGCGCTCCGAGTGGGGTCGGCGACGTACTGCTGACCCAGCAGCACAAAGGGATTCGGCACCATGACACCGCCGGCGCGACTGGCTTCGGTGGAGGCCACCTCGTCGAAAGTGCCGCCGAGGTGCACGGTTCCGGCACGACCGCAGTCCGGGTTGGTCCACGGGATGTCGCCGTCGATCGCGTAGTCGACCTTGAACGCCGACGATCCGACGCGGTATCGCCGATACGAACGCGCGATCCTCGACGGCATCTCGTCGCCGTAGATGGCGAGAGCCTGCTCGGGTGAGAGGTCGAGGAGGACGAGCTCGGCGTCGGGGATATCGGTGCGGGCGCTGACCCGCACACCGGTCTCGATCTTGACGCCGTACGAGCGCAGCGCCGACACCACGGCGTCGATGATCGCCCCCGAACCCCCTTCTGCCACAGGCCATCCGTAGCGATGACCGCTCGCGGCGATCATCATGCCGAGCGACGCGGTCATCGGACGGTCCAAGCGGTTGAACGCGTGCGCGGCGATACCTCCGAACAGCCCCCGCGCCCGCGGTGTGCGGAACACACGTGCGACGGCGGACGCCGGAAGCAGCGCCCGCGGCCCGAATGCGGCCAGCCGCAGGGGATGCCGAGGGATATTGATGATCGGGCGCAGCAGATCGGCGGACAGGTCGTCGAATCCGCTTGCCACATCACCGAAGAACAGGCGCCAGCGTCGACCATCCTCTCCGAGCGCCGCGGCGGTCTCGTCGATGGATTGGTAGAGCAGGCCTGCCTCGCCGGAGTCCAGCGGGTGGGCGCAATCGATCTCGGGCCACCGCCACACGAGTCCGTACTGCTCGAGTCCGACGTCTCGCCAGAACGGCGATCCGACGGCGAGCGGATGAAACGCCGAGCAGTGGTCGTGGATGACACCGGGGAGCGTGAGCTCCCCCGACCGCGCGCCACCGCCGACGGTGTCGGCGGCTTCGAGCACGGTGACCTCGACGTCGTTGCGGGCGAGGTGCAGGGCGGCGGCGAGCCCGTTGGGCCCGCCGCCGACTATGACCGCTGAGGTCACCGGCTACACCTGTTCCTGCGCGCCTGCACCGCGCATCTTGGGTTCGGTCATCACCTCAGGATCAGTCAACGCGCGGGCCGCGTCAACGTCGAGCGTCCATTCGACGTTGATGGGGATCGGCCCGTTGGGCAGCCACGGCTGCTCGGCGATGGCATCGGTGACGCGGTAGGAACCCCGTTCGATCACACCGAGTGCGGCATCGATCACCTGGTACTGCTGTGTGCCCTTGTGGATCGGCTGCGACTCGATCCACACGACGAGGAACTCGCCCGGAGCGAAGTTGCAGCGTCGCTGCAGTGCGGCGATCATCTTGGCATCGTGCAGGTGTCCGTCGCCGAAGTTGAAGGCCACCAACGAGTTACATGCGAACTCCGCCTCGCGCAGGGTGTAGGTGTTGATGTCGTCGCCGAGGTGGCGGCTCATCAGCGAGTACAGCGCGCGACCCTGGCTGTGCATCGACCGCCATGCGAGCATCTGATGCATCACGACGTCGGCGACCTCGGGCGGGTACGTCGCCATCAGCTGCGTGCGGGTGTTGGGTGAGGACCGGACAATGTGCTGTTCCAGCTTCTCCTCGGCGCCGGGTGCGAATGCCCAGGTGGCCGACGCCCAGTTGCCTGCGTACTGCCGCATTGACGGGAGGAACGACACCAGATCCGGGCGCAGGTTGCCGAGCACCGGGAAGAAGCACAGCGCGATGGCGATGAGGACCATCGCCCAGGGCATCGTCGTATCGGTGAGTGCGTAGCCGTCCCATGCCGGGTGGCCCCAGAAGAGGAAGATCGCTGCGTAGGCGAACAGGAGGTTCCATTCGAGCGGCACCGCGAGGGGGAACGTCGAGAAGATGAACAGGTGGAAGCCCACCATCAACACGACCGCGGCGAGTGTGAGCCACTTGTTGGTGGAGAACAGCAGGATTAACGGCGTCGCGATCTCGACGATGGTGCCGAGCACGTGGCCGATACCGCCTGCCACCTTCGACGGCCGAAGGTCGTTGGGGAAGTTACGGTAGTTCGCGCGCTTGAGGGCCTTGATCGTCAGCCACGGCGTATTCGACATCATCGGCGGGATGACCATCGAGAAGTGGTGTCCCAGTTTGGAAACACCTGCACCGACCCACACCGACACGATCAGCAGCTTCAGCGCAAGGATCATGTCGACGAAGGGCAGGATGCCGAAGAAGATCAGGGCAGGCAGGTACTGCTCGCCACGCGCTGCGATGAAGATGACCTTGTCGCGCAGACCGATGATGACCAGCAATGCGATCACGGGGTAGATCAGGACCGGATTGACGAGGCCGTGCGAGGTGGGTGCCTCAGCGTTGAGCCAGCTCGACTGCACACCCGGAAGCACCAGTGCGACAACGGTAGTGATCAGGAGCAGTGCGTAGATCGCGACGTCGAACACGGTGCGGGAATCGCCCTTGGTCAACGGCACCTTGCCGGGCCACGGTGGGAGCCGGATCGTCTGCGGGCGCAGCCAGAAGAGCAACCCGCCGGTCATCGGCTTGAAGTGGCCGGCGAGCGGGCCCCAGGAGCCGCCTAGGCCGAGCATCTCGACCAGCAACGTCCAGAGGATGGCCTTCTGGTAGATGATCGGCTCGTTCCACCACTGCGACACGTGCAGCACGTTGAGACCGGAGGTGAAGGTCGCGATGCTCAGACCGATACCCAGGTAGAGCACCAGGATCTTCGCCAGGTAGATGACCTGGAGCAGCTTGGGTGTACCGAATCCGTACTCGGCCCAGTGCGTGCTGAGCACGCGCATTCGGTCGAAGAATGGCTTGTCGAGGAAGGTTTCCGGGTCGACCGGTGGGAAGTCGGGTTGTACGAGACCCATGGTGTTCTCCTTATCTGAAGGTTCTCGGGCAGGCGCCATCGACCGACGACGTGGTCGGGCGCTCGGACTGTGTTGTGCGGGTTGGGTTTACGTTGGCTGGGGTTCTACGTTGGCTGGGTTTACGTTGGTTGGGGTTCGCGGACTTGGCGTCGTAGTCCTGGTTTGTCGATCTTGCCGACCGGGTTGCGGGGCAGCTGCTCGACGACGTTGATCTCGTTGGGCCGCTTGGCCTTTGTGAGGATCGAGGCGACATGGTCGGTCAGTTCGGCCTCGCGGACCGGCTGGTCCGGGTAGGCGACCACGAACGCGACCGGTACCTCGCCGTAGATGGGGTCGGGGGCTCCGACCACCGCGCACTCGAGCACCGACGGATGGGCGGCGAGTGCGTTCTCGATCTCCTTGGGGTAGAGGTTCTCTCCACCGCGGATGATCATGTCCTTGATGCGATCGACCAGGGTGAGATACCCGTCGGCGTCGAGGGTTCCGACGTCGCCGGTGTGTAGCCAGCCGTCGACGACGGTGCTGGCGGTGGCGTCGGGACGGTTGAGGTAGCCGCGCATGACGTTGGGCCCGGAGATGAGTACCTCGCCGGGTTCGCCGGTCGGTGCGTCGGCGCCGTCGGGGGTGACGATACGGATGGTCTGGCCGGGCAGGGCAGGTCCGACAGTTCCGGACTTCCGTTGTCCGTCAAGGGGATTGCACGCCGACGCGCAGGTGCCCTCGGTGAGTCCGTAGCCCTGCAGGATCGGAACGCCGAACGTCGACTCGACGTGATCGAGCAGTTCCTTCGAGATCGGGGCGGCGCCGCAGATCGCAAAGCGCAACGATTCGAAGGCTTCTGCGCTGACGTCGGGATGGGAGACGAGCAGCGCGTAGATGGTCGGGACGGCCGAGAAGTACGTCGGCGACAGGGTGTGCAGGTCGGTGAAGAAGCGCGACGGCGAGAACTTCCCGGTGATGGTGAGTTGGCCGCCGGCGAGGACCGGCGCGAGGAAGCTGACGCAGATGGCGTTGACGTGAAACAGAGGCAGCACCAGTAGCGCGTGGTCGGCGGGCGTCAGCGACATCAGCTCTTTCATCGCCGACGCCATGTAATGCAGATTGTCGTGGGCCAGACGCACACCCTTGGGGCGGCCGGTCGATCCCGACGTGTAGATGAGCAGCGCGTCGTCGGACATCTGCGGAGGCTCCGGGGGTGTCCACGACGAGGCGGCGGTGGCGAGGTCGTCGACGTGGAGGAGGCTGCGGTCCGACGTGGCGGGCAGCGCGTCGTCGTCTACGAGGACGAGGCGGGCACCCGAATCGTCGAGCTGATACTCCGCCTCACTCGCGGTGAAGGCCGGATTGACCGGTGTTGCGATGGCACCGAGGCGCCAGGCGGCTGCGATCGCGATGAGAAGTTCGACGCGATTGGGCAGGAACGTCGCGACGACGTCGCCGCGTCGGACTCCGAGGGCGTCGAACTGCTCGGCTGCGGCGTCGACTCTGGCGGCAAAGCTCGCGTAGTCGAGTTCGGTGTGGTCGTCGCGGACGCATGGTGCGGCTGCACGATGGGCCAGCTCCCAGGGAAAATACGACGGTGCGCTCACGTTGAATTGGTCCTCTACTAGGTGGATGTGAGCCAGAACACTAATAGCTGTCCGTGTGACCGAGAACGGCCCCGCGCACCAGACTTTCGTCGGACTGTTGTGCTCTGAGCACAGAACCGCACTTGGCTTGCAGGTTTGTCGCAAGCGCTGCCGTCGAGCGACGCCGCGCTTAGCATCAGATGATGGTCGCACCCAGATTTGCGCTGGTCAGAATGCTCGTCGCGCTGGCGGTGGCCGGTGGTGGGATGACCGGAGCGGGTGTGGCAGCCGCGGCGCCGACGGTCGCTGATGTTTCACGGGCGTGCGGCAGCCCGCTGTCGGCGAACGAGGTGCGGCGGATCGTCGAACTGTCGGACACTGCCGACGCGTCGCCAGGTACGGCACTTCCGGTCCTGGAACGTCAGGTGGGTCGGCTGTGGCAGATCACCGACATTCTGACCGCGCACCGTGACCGGAGGGGGTTGTTCGCCCTCGGATTGGCGGCGGTCGAGCGCGACGCGGTGATGCCACTCCAGCGGCGGCCGTCGACGTTCCGTAATCCGCGCTGGGCGCCCGTGATCAGTCTGCGACTGCTCAACCGTTTTCTCGACGCGACGCACGCCGAGTTCTCCGGTAGCTCGGTGCCGCCGCACTGGCAGCGGTACTTCGAGTTGACGGGCACCTGCAGCGTCTCCGGTGAACGCGCCGCGCTCACTGGATACAACGCGCACATCACCGTCGACCTTGCGTATGCCACCGCAGATGCCCATACAACTGCCGACGATGCGTCGGATTACTTTAGGTTGGTCGATGCCATTGCCGCACATGGTGATTCGATCGTCCGAGAGACAAACCGCGCCTATCATGTCGACCTCGGGCCGACGTTCCGCTTCTACTTCTTCGGAGAGGGACTCGACCGGCTTGTCGGCGCCGGCAAGGCGACGGGCCCGATGCTGCGCGCGGCCGACGTCGGGTACAACGTGCTGACATTCGGCAACGGGTTGGCGCTGCAGGATCGTCGGACTCACGACGCCGCCGTCGTCGATATCAACGCGCTGTGGAACACCGGCGACGCTGCTCTCGCCGCGTTCGAAACATGGGGTGTACTGCGATGATTCGGACATTCACGACCTTGCTGCGTTTTCCTGTGGAGTCGCGGGGCCTTCCGTAGGGTTAAGCGTCGGTAACTGACATGCCCGCACACATCGGGCCTTACCGCGACAAGCAGCACCCGCACCACATCGGGTCTATACCGTTTTCGAAGGGACGTCATATAGCGATGGCAACCACCGAGTCGCACAGCTTTACCGAGGAAGCGCCCACCTCTCTGGGGTCGAATCTGAAGCCGCGGCACATCACCATGATCTCGATCGCCGGCGTCATCGGCGCGGGCCTGTTCGTCGGTTCGGCAAACGCCATCGAGAAGGCCGGTCCAGCAGTTCTGATCTCCTACGCGTTGGCCGGCACCCTGGTGGTGCTGGTGATGCGGATGCTCGGTGAAATGGCAACCGCAAACCCCGACACCGGATCGTTCTCGGTGTACGCCGACCGCGCGCTCGGTCGTTGGGCGGGCTTTTCCGTCGGCTGGCTCTACTGGTGGTTCTGGGTGCTCGTCATACCCGTCGAGGCGACCGCGGCCGCGGCGATCCTGACCGACCTCGTCGGTGGTCAACAGTGGATCTGGGCGCTTGCGGTGACGCTGCTGCTGACCATCACCAACCTCGCGAGTGTCGGCAATTACGGTGAGTTCGAGTTCTGGTTCGCGCTGATCAAGGTCGTCGCGATCGTGGCGTTCATTCTCGTCGGCGTCGCGGCGATCTTCGGGTGGATTCCGAGCTCAGAAGTCAGCGGTGTCAGCCACCTGTGGCAGCCGGATGGGTTCATGCCCAACGGATTCGGCGCGGTGATCGCGGGCATGCTCATCACGATGTTCTCGTTCATGGGCACCGAGATCGTGACCATTGCCGCCGCGGAATCGCCGAATCCCGAACGCGGCATCACCAAGGCGGTCAACTCGGTGATCTGGCGCATCTCTCTGTTCTACATCGGGTCGATCTTCGTCGTCGTGGCGCTGATGCCCTACAACAAACTCGAGAACGGTTCGTATCAGTCGGTGTTGCAGGCCATCGGGATTCCGGGGTCGAAGATCATCATGGACATCGTCATCCTGACGGCCGTCGCATCGTGTTTGAACTCGGCGCTCTATACGGCGTCGCGCATGATGTTCTCGCTGGGAACCAGGCACGACGCCCCGCAGGTGGTGCGCAGCCTGACACCGAAGGGAGTGCCGTGGGTTGCGGTGTTGATGTCGATGGTCGTCGGCTTCTTGGCGGTGGTCGGCAATTATGTGTTGCCGGACAAGATCTTTGCGTGGTTGCTCGCTACGAGCGGTGCTATCGCCCTGTTCGTCTACCTGACGATCGCGGCGAGCCAGTGGCGGCTGGGACGCGTGCTGCGCGCCGAGGGTCACCGACCGCCGGTGCGGATGTGGCTGTTCCCGTACCTGACCGGGGTGGTGATGCTGTTCATTCTGGCCGTGCTGATCCTGATGGTCTTCGACAACGACCAGCGACAGGCGATCATCTTCTCCGCGATCTCGGCGGTGATCATCGTCGCGGCCGGATTCATCGTGCAGCGACGCAGTGGCTACCACTCCGGCGACGAGGGTGCCCAGACGCGGTATCGAGAAGAGGTCTCGTGACGTCGGCGTGCCGATTGGGTGGCGCGACGACGCCCCCGACGTACCCGAGTGAATCTCCACTTCTCGATACCGCTGGTACTGGTGTACGTGTTCGATAATGTCCCGATGACCGCGCAATCGTCAAGCTCGCGTTCCACAGACGCCGGAGTCGACGTCGAGCCCCAACCCAAGCGCAGGCCGAGCCGCGCGAGCGTCCAGGCCGACATCAGGGCCGCTGCGCGCGAGGTCTTTCTCGAGCGGGGCTACGCCAACGCCTCGTTGGAGATGATCGCCGGGCGTGCGGGCTACTCCAAGGGCGCGGTGTACTCGAACTTCGCCAGCAAGGGCGCGTTGTTCATGGACCTGACGTCGTCGGTGTTCACCGAACGCGCGACGGCCTTCACCGCGCCCGGGCTGGCCCCGAACTCGGAGGGCTCCGACCCCGAAACGGACATGAGCTTCCTGGCGCTGATGATCCTCAAACAGATCCGCGACACCTACCGGACCAACGTGGTGTTCGCGGAGTTTCGGTCGGAGGTCGACCGCGACCCGCAGCTGCTCGAGGACTACACCGCCGCGCGGGCACAGCTCGCCGAGTCGCTCGCGGCGAACATCGAAGAGGTCGTGGCTGCTCGACACCTGCGACTGCGGGTGCCTGCGCTCGACGCCGCCGTGCTCGTTCTGGCGCTGATCAACGGGCTCTCGCTCGAGTACGTCGGACGCGAGGGCGAGCACGTGCTGTCGGTCGACACCGTGGCCCGGGTGTTGCTGTCGTTGGTGGAAGCGGCCTGAGAGCCGCGTAGCACACGGCTCCGACGTCGAAGCCGTTGCATCCGTTGCGGTTTCGCGCAGCCGTCGATCTCAGCTGGTGATCGGGGTTTGTTGGTTCGTGCGATAGTCGATCATCTCCTCAGACAGCGCGCGTCGGATGATCCGCGTCCGTGCCAGATTCACGGCGGCGCTGGTGATCAGCAGGTAACTGAGAACGGCGTTAGCCGGCCTAGTCTGCTCGCCCGCGGGTTGCTCGACTCGGCTGCAGAAGCGGTCGATCCGGAATTGATCGGCTCCGAGCGCGGCTACGTCGTGAGACGCGTGGTCGAGGGCTCTTCGATACATGAGTTCCGCGGTGGCCGCGACGTCGCGCCGTGGTTGCGGGCTCCCCCACTCGCCGTCGGCCAACAGCCTGCTCATTGCCTCGACCTCGGCCGCCAGGCTCGCGTGCTCCTCCGCACCCGTCACGAGCACTATTGAATACCAGCAGGCCCGGCCGTCTTTCAGCAGAGGTCGACCGCGACAAAACAAAAGGTCAGGCCGCATTCCGCAACCTGACCTGATGTACCGCTTTGAGCTGAACTGCTCGTGGTGTGCAGTCCGTGATGGCAGTTCAGGCCCCGCAGCGGCGATGTGTGTCCGGGGAATTTGTCCCCAATGTCCGGAGAATTTTCGGCAGTCGACGACAAGCACCGGTTCGACGTGGATGCGCCCTGAGTAGCTTGCTGAGAGTTGGGCACGGGCGCTCGCACATCCGGGTACCTCCAGATCGTCGGGCGTTTCGCGGGCATTTCACAAGGTCACGCAATTTCTGGTCCCGAAATGTTCGGAGAATTGCCTCCTGATCGGGACGCGACGAGGGGTGGTCTCCATGGGAGACCACCCCTCGCGGGTGTGAAGTTGTTGACTTGCGCCTAGCTACGAGGCGGCTCCGTGGCCGGATCATGCCCCAAGTCGTCGGTCAGTTGCTGCCAACGCTCATCGATGGACTCGAAGTCGGGGATGCCCCGGTGTTTGAAGCCCTGGATAGTCAGCCAGTTCACGACCGCGAATGCGACCGCGATGATGATGCAGATCACGGGCTCTCGACGGGCGCCATACTTCAGGTGTTCCAGTCCGGCGGACGGGCGCCGTCGGACGAGGTCGAACCGCTGCTCGGTGAGCGCGCGATAGGCCTCGTAGGTGATGGCGTGCATCCACGATCCCGGGATGTATTGGCTGTGCTGCTGCCGCTGAACCTGGTCGTCGGTGAGGGTGACGACGGTCGCCTTCTGTCGGCAGCACCGGTATACGGGTACCTCGGGGCCCGGGTCGATGAATGGCAGATCGTCACGACCGTCCGTCGCCGGATTGAGCCAGCGTGCGCATCGGACGTTTCCGAGCGCAGCTGGGCACGTGAACTCCATTTTCATCGCCCGCTTGCCGTCACTACCTCGTGTCGGTCGGCCCCGACGCTCCCCCGCTTCGTACGCTCTGCGATTGACTCCCATCACCATCGGCATCATCCGCTTGAGGCGCACATCGTGCGCCTCCCACGCGTTCTTGTCGAGGATGGTGCGCAGGGGTCGAATCATGCGCCGACCGTTGTAGAGTTCGACCGCGGCTGGGCAATAGAAGTTGCCTTCGATCTGGGTCGGTCCGGGGGCGATCGGCCGGGTCGCACCGGTCGGGTCGACGGCTGGCAAGACCAGTGATGTCCAGTGCTCCGGATAGCGGAAGATCGCCGCGTATCCGTTCGCGATTTGCCATGTGCCCCAACCCTTTTTCAAATACCCCATGTCGGCGACGAGTAGTGGACGGCGGGCATTTGCAGCCTTGGCCCGGGTATCGAAGCCAGCCTTGCGGTGGAAGCGAACCGCCTCGTCAAGACCTTCCAGCGACCCAGAAGTCGGTTTGTGGATCGAGATACCCGTGAACAGCGGCGGAACACTGTGTAGGGCACCGACAGGCCCAACAGACGTCACCGCCGTGACTTCGATACCCCAGCCACGTTTCTTGGCGATCCTGTTGCCTTCGGAGTCGAGGCGATGGCGGGCGTCACGCCGATAGTAGGAGCCGGCGGGGACGGCACCTCTGGTCTGATTCTCTTGGCGGGTGAACTCGGGTGACGGGCCGGCGAGGTCGACAATCATCCCGTCGACAACCAGATCACCTCGACGGCCTGCACGCAGTGCGGGATCAATCCACGCTGCAACGACTGCGTTGACAACTTCGGCCCTGCGCTCACCCGCGAGCTTGCAGGCGGCTTGCTGCTCGGAAGTTCGTGCTCGTTCGATCGCTCGGGACTGTGCGACTGTGATGCGACTGGCGGGTTGGTCGGGTCCGGAGTCCAAGCACTCCAACTCGGCGTCGAGCCAACCGGCGAAGCTCTTGTAGGCCCGCTCGAAGTTGCTGCGCATCGGATCAAGGGCCTTGTCGTCGATACCGACCTCAGCAAGCTGCGCGGCATTGAAGTCCAGCAAGGTGCGGAACGTACCGGTGATCGTGGGCGGCTGGGATAAGAGGCCCCGCACGATCAGCGCTGTCTGCCAGCCCAGGATCGTGTAGGGCAGGCGACGCCGCCCTCCTTGCGATGGCCTGCGCTGTTGCCTGTTCCACCCGGTGATCAGTTCAGCGATTCCTGAACCTCTGGCCATCGCAAGCGCGGTGGCGAAGGTCTGGGGAGAGGGTGTGCATGCGGGATCGAAGTGCCGAGGATGTATTGCCATGGTGAAGCCTTTCGAGAGATTATGGGTCGGCAAAGCGACTGACGTCGCCCGCCAGTTGATGAAAGTGGTTAGTGCTCAGATGGTTTCGCGAGAGTCGTCTCGCTGCTGTGCGTCCCTCATGGCCGTCGTGAGGTGTGCGAGCGAGGGCGTGGGGCCAGTCATGATCGCCCGGACACCGCGGATGTCGATGATGTCGGCGACCGCGCAAAATTCGTCAAGCCTGAGTGTCTTCGCCTGGGCGACCATCCACCGGTTGCGCAGCGCGTACGGATTGACCCTGCACGGCAAGCCTCGGTCGCCCAGCTTCTCGTTGACCCTATTGACGGCATTCTTTTCGACCGTCGGAGACTCCCCGAAGGCCATCAACCGGTCGTGAGGAGCGTCCCGCACCAGGCGCATCACCCGACGTGCTTGCTCCTCATCCACCACCGGGACCTGACGGACCGGCGCCTTCGCCGTCGACAACGAAACCACAAGGACCCGCTGACCATCGAACTCATGCCATCGAAAGTCGCTGTGCTGCAGCCATTTCAATTCTGAGATGCGAGCTCCGCATGCCAGCACGACCTCGACGATGAGTTGCAGTGCGCGTCCCCATTTCGGACTCAACGATGGCGCCGCCTCCCGAAGCGCACGAATGCTCTCGACAGTGGCGGGCGCACTGAGTTCCCCCCGATACATGACGTCGCCGTTGCCCGTCGGGAACTCCGCCGGATGCAGCACCCGACCAGCGGAATGCAAGTAGTACCGCACCGTTCGAGGACTGTTGCTCTTCCGTGTGCCCAAATAGCGAGTGACGTTGGGTCTCCGCAACGCGCGGTACAGGTCGACCGTCCCCATTTCGTGATGCATGTGCACCAGAAACAGCGTCAGCGCCGACACTGATTCGCGGTCAACCGCATCCGACACGAAGGGTCGAGACGCTTGAAACCGCGCGGCGGCCTCCAAGGCCACCTTTCCCACCTCGGGGTTGCGGACCTTCGGTCGGCGGTTCATCAATCGCTCGTAGCGCTCCCGGTCCACTCCGTGGAGCGGAAACTCCTGGACACGTGGCTTTGGGGCATCGTCGCTTGCGACGGCGTTGATGAGCGAGTCGGATTCGTCCAGGTCGTACGGATCGACGGGCTCGGGCGCGGCAGGTGCGGGACCACCCGCGTGCCGCGCCATCACCATCCTCCGCTCGACACGCAAGAGATGGGCTTGAGTTCGCGCCGAGGGCACGCTGAAATAGACATGACGTCCTTCCATGAGACTGGTGGGTTGTCGAATGCGGTGGTTAACCGCTCCGTGGGGGGCCGGGGCCAACCGGCCCTCCCACGGCACGCCGGAACTCGAATGTTTCCGGTGATGCGAGACGCGGATGCGTCAACGAATCAGATGATCAAAAACTACCGGGGGCGGAATACCCGTCTGCGGAAGCCACCATGACTCGATCGCCGCGTCGTCGCGCGCTGCCTCAATGACAGCGCCGACCGCGAGAGCGGTGGCACTACGATTGACCACGCGGGTCGCCTTCCTAGAGTCAGGTGCCCGAAGGGGGTAGGCGTCGTTGGCGCGACGTCTGCTCCCGCCCCCAAGCCTTTTCGGCTGGGCACGTCGCAACTCTAACTACATCGGAACGTGATTTTCACGCACCCAGAACGGCGTGTCGCGCTGCAAATCGCGTAAATAACTTGAGCTAGAATCGAGCTATCCACACACACCACACACGCACTCGCCCCCACGATGTCAGTGCAGGCGGGTAGATGGACGCTCATGAGTACTCACTCGCTCGAACCAGCGATGTCGCCGCGAGATGTTCTGAGAAACAGAAGGAACTACCCGATCACCGCAAGCTGCCTGCATCCCGACTGCGGCAATTCATGCACCTATTCGCTTGACTCCCGCGGACGGCGTCCATTGTTCTGTTCCCCACGGTGCGCACAGAAGTACGCGCACCAGCGGAAGGAGCTGTCGAACGAGATCGTCACCATCGAGCGCGCCATCGGTCAGGCCGGCGCACGCAGCGCCCTCGGCGAGGCCCTGCGCAAGCAACTCGCCCACGCCCGGTGGCACATGGCCCGCTACGGAGGGTCTGACGGCTGAAACCCCCTCTGACCGAGTTGTTTCACCGGCTGGCGGCTTATGGCCGCTCAATCTCCGGACTATGACATGGCTGGCCCGCCCCTGATCCCGTTCGTCTGAACGAATACGTGGCTGTCGGGCGCACACCTCCGCCAAGATGTCGATCCGACTGCGCACCAGAGAATGTCGGTAGCACGGGCTAGATTCCGGGTCAGTTCCCTAAGTTCGGGCCAGAGCCAGGAGGTAGCACATGGAACCCGTCACACTAGTCGCCGCGGCAGTCGCGATCGGAGCATCCGAGGGGGCGCGCGACACGACCAAGAAGGTGATCAGCGACGCCTACACAGCGCTGCGGAACTGGCTCACGAACAAGTACGTCTCCGTGAGCGCTGAGATCAGCGGTCTTGAGGCGGAACCCGACGAGGAACTGCGCCGCGCGCTGCTGGCGAAGAAGCTCGCCGCGGCAGGCGCCAGCGAGGATATGGAACTGCTAGAGCTGGCGCATATGGTCCTGGAGGCGGTCGAACAGCAGGAGCCGAGTCTCCCCCGCGCGCTCGGTGTTGCCCTGAGGCGTGCCTCGGTCGGCGGCGACATCGAAGTCGTCAACGTCTCCGTCGATGGCGGCAGCGGCGTGATTGCCGAGGACATCGCCGCGAATGGCTCGGTACGGATTGGTGGGGTGTCGGCTCGCGCCGCTCAGGAGCCGCCCCACCCTCCACGGGCGCGGGAGCGGTAGACGTTTCGTCTGCTCCCGCGCAGTCCTTCACCTCGGCCCAGCGCAACGTCAACGCCGGCCGGGACATCATCACCAATGTCACCTACGGGGCGCCTGCGGAAGCGGGCAACAGCGGCGGCCGCATCCGTGCAGTGACCGTGTCGATCGAAGCGGTGCCGATCGGGACCAATCTCTGGGCCGTGAAGGTGAACAATGGCACCTCCGGCCCAATCACCGACCTCGACGTCGATGTGTACGCCGTGGAGGAAGATGGTCTCCACGCCCCATATCGGTGTCGACCCGCCAAAGGGAACATCTCACTGCGCGAACTCATGCGCGATGCCCTATCTGAGAGTCTGAGCGGAGGCCTCGACGCCATCGGGCAGCAGGCGCAATCGATGTACTCAGGGCTCCCGCCGGGGTTCGGATTCGGCTCCCAGATGTCGCGGCTCGGCCAGCTGGGTGGTTACGGCTCCATGATGTCCAGCCACCTGATGAGCTCTCCTCAGATGTCTCAGGTGATCCAACACGTTCAGCAGCAGATGCTCGACCAATTCCCGCGGGTCATTCCGGCAGGCCAGTCGTCCGGTGTGCTGTACGTGGTCGACGGCGACGTCGAGGTCCGCGCCGACATTCAGTTCGCCGACGAGGTCGGAGCGCTCTGGCGCCGCCTGTTTGGAGAGTCACCAGAACCTCTGCTCGAGGAGAGCTAGAGCGGGAACAAGCATCGTGCCCACCTCCAGCTGGCGCTCTTCCTGTCGGTGAGCCCTTCGATCGACGCGACTGGTAACCCTAGTCGTCAGGCTCATTGCCAGAAGCAGCGGTTCGGCGAGGTATCAGTATCGCGCACCGTGTAAGACCGTACGATCTACGCAGGCAGATTCCGCCAGGAGGGAGGCGTCATGGCTGGCTTAGGCGAGCACATCACCGCGATGGTCCGCAATCACGCGGCAGGCGACGACGCAGCCTTCTACTCCGTCGCACTGCAAATCGCTGCACGCGAAGCACGACAGGGGCACCACGTCCTTGCCACCAACATCAAGGAAGCTGTAGACGCGTCCCGTGAACGCGCTCCCCTCTCGAACGTCACCTCGCTTCCGCGAGTTCGTGGCGAGTTGGCCGAACTGGTCGAGGTGTCACACCCTCAGGTTCACATTCGTGAGCTGGTAGCTCCACCGGAGCGAACTGCACAGATCAAGCAACTGCTCGCTGAGCAGCGTCAGCGAAAGAACCTGCTTGAACATGGTTTCGCACCCGCGCATCGTTTACTCCTTGTAGGTCCGCCAGGAACCGGGAAGACGATGACCGCATCGGTCCTTGCCACTGAGCTGTCGCTGCCGATGTTCACCGTTCGTCTCGATGGTCTACTCAGCAAGTTCATGGGTGAGACCGCAGCGAAGCTACGCGTCGTATTCGACTCGGTCGCGGCGGAGCGGGGCGTCTACCTCTTCGATGAGTTCGACGCGCTGGGCGCGGACCGCTCGGGAAACGACGTCGGTGAGGCTCGCCGAATCCTGAACTCTTTTCTCGTATTCCTCGAGAATTCGAGTCCCGAATCGATCGTGATCGCGGCGACTAACCACCGCTCCATCCTCGACAAGGCGCTATTTCGGCGCTTCGACGCGGTCCTGGACTACACCCTCCCCGACGCTCGACAAGCCACCGCGGTGATGCGAGCCCGGCTCGGCTCCCTGGTCCAGAAGGGCAGTCTAACGAAGCTTGGCGACTACACAGAGGGACTTAGTCACGCAGACTTGGTGAAAGCCGCAGAGTCTGCGGCCAAATCGGTCCTGATGCGCGGCGAGACGATGGTGGAGCGCGACGATCTCATCGCGGCACTCACTGCTCGGCGATCGGCCACCATTGGCTGAACAGGACCAGCCGCTCGACCACCTCTACGTTCAGGGATACACCACAGCTGAGAGCTTCGATCGCTACTCCGGCGGTGGGGGTGGCGGATTCAAGCGCCGGAGCGTGAATCGGGACATGCACGGCGCTGCGCGCAAGCAAGAGCTGACTGACGCATTCGATGAACTCGATAGCGACCGCGACGACTTCGAGCTTTCCGACGATGAACTCGAGTCGCAAGGAACGATCCTCGTTCTCGAAGGCGAGAATGCGTCGTACCCGCTGAAGCTTGACTCTCTCAACCGGATGACTACCCACACAAGGACTCCGAAAAGGCCTCGCTGGCTGCTACTTTCAGTGAGGCCAGCGACAAAGGACACCCCGGAGCGGGCAACCGTGTGGGTGGCCGACGAGGACCGCGCAGCGTTCATGAGGCTGTTCGAGGACTACCTCAGTGGCAGCACCAAGACTGGGCAGCCGCCAAATCAAGACCTCGTCGCCAACATCTCACGAATCCGCAAAGCCATCCTCGCCGATCTGTGGACGTCTGACGGCGAACCCCCGGTGCACGGGCAGCACTGGTGGGAGCTTTGGCTCGACACTTCGGGCGGTGACTTCGAAGCCATCAATGGGTTCGTGAGTGCCTACGAGCTTCGAATGCTGCCTCGGTCGATCCAGTTACGTGACCGCTTCGTAGTGTGGGTCGAGGCCACCTGGAGCCAACTCGAACCACTGCCGTTCACGGTCGTGCCGCTGGCGGAGATCCGAAAGCCGGAATTCATCGAGACGATCGAAGACCTACCCGCTGCTGAACAGGACGAATACGTCCAGGACCTGGTCGAACGCTTGAGCACGGCCGACGGTAGCGCACCGGCAGTGTGCCACCTGGACACAGGTGTGCTGCGCAGCCACGTGCTGATCGAATCGTCCCTCGCTCCCGAGGACCTGCACACCATAATCGGCGCTTCAGGAGCGGACACGGACCCCCGGGGTCACGGCACGTCGATGGCTGGCCTTGCGCTATACGGCGATGACTTAGACGCGGTGCTGCAGAGTAGCGAGCCTGTTCAGCTCCGCCATCGCCTCGAGTCCGTGCGAATGAAACCCGGTCCAGGCGAAGCCCGGATCAATCCCTTGGACTACGGGAGCGCCACGGTCCAGGCAGTGGCACTCCCAGAAATTGCCGCTCAACGCCGGCGCGTTTTCGCCCTCACACTGAGCACAAGCCCCGACAACCCCGGCGACCCGACGTTGTGGTCCGCTGCAGTCGATGCCCTTGCGGTTGGCACCGAAACCACCAGGGACGGAGATCGATTCCAGCTCATCTCGGAGCCCGACCCCACCATTGCGCGCCTTATCGTCGTAGCTGCGGGCAACGTCGACTCCTACGCGAAGGAATATGCCGACCACTCCGACCTTGCCGCGATCGAAGATCCCGCCCAAGCATGGAACGCGCTAACGGTTGGTGCCTTTACCAACCTGACCGAATCGCCCCAACATCCGCAGTACGCGGGATGGTCAGTGTTGGGAGAGGCTGGTGGCCTGTCGCCCCACAGCCGTACATCGATGCTGTTCCGGCACCGCAGTGCACCGATCAAGCCGGACATCTGCATGGAGGGTGGCAACGTCCTCACCGACGGCGGCCAAATGTTCGAAACCAAACTCCCGGGCCTTTCACTGCGGTCGACGGGGAACACAAGTGACATCGCCCTGACCTCAGCGAACGCCACGAGTGCCGCGACCGCGCAGGCGGCACGCTTGGCCGCGCTCGCAATGGAGAGATACCCCGATTACTGGCCGGAGACGATCCGCGGTTTGCT
>NZ_DLSO01000077.1:0-3816 GCF_002500165.1 Gordonia sp. UBA7860
CGAGTAGAAGATGTAGAACGGGATCATCGGCTCGCCGTGTGCGGCATATGAGGTGCCGGCTGCGGTGAACGCGGCAGTCGAGCCGCCCTCGTTGATGCCCATGTGCAGCAGCTGTCCGTCAGTGGCCTCCTTGTAGGCCAGGAAGAGATCGCGGTCGACCGAGACGTAGTTCTGCCCGTGCGGGTTGTAGATCTTCGCGGTCGGGAAGAAGGAGTCCATGCCGAAAGTGCGGGCCTCATCCGGGATGATCGGCACGACGCGCTTGCCGAACTCCTTGTCGCGCATGAGGTCCTTGAGGATGCGCACGAATGCCATCGTCGTGGCGATCTCCTGCTTTCCCGATCCCTTCCGGGCGATGTCGTAGAGCTTGTCCTCCGGCAGCTTGACTGGCACGTTCTTGTCGCGGCGCTCGGGGCTGAAGCCGCCGAGCTGACGGCGCCGCTCGAGCATGTACTTGATCTCCGGGGCGTCGGGGCCCGGGTGGTAGTACGGCGGCAGCTGCGGGTTCTCCTCCAGATCCTTGTCCGAGATCGGAATCGAGAAGTGGTCGCGGATCATCTTGAGATCCTCCAGATCCACCTTCTTCATCTGGTGGGTGGCGTTACGGCCCTCGAAGTGCGGACCGAGCGTGTAGCCCTTGATGGTGTGCGCGAGGATGACGGTCGGTTGCCCCTTGTGCGCCATCGCTGCCGCGTACGCGGCGTACACCTTGCGGTAGTCGTGTCCGCCGCGGTGGAGATTCCAGATCTGATCGTCGGACCAGTCTTTGACTAGTTCTTTGGTGCGTGGATCACGGTTGAAGAAGTGCTCTCGGATGTAGGCGCCGTCGTTGGCGCGGAATGTCTGGAAGTCGCCGTCTGCGGTCGCGTTCATCAGGTTGACCAGCGCGCCGTCTTTGTCGTTGTGGAAGAGTTCGTCCCACTCGCGGCCCCAGACGACCTTGATGACGTTCCAGCCCGCGCCGCGGAAGAACGACTCGAGTTCCTGGATGATCTTGCCGTTGCCGCGCACAGGACCGTCGAGGCGCTGCAGATTGCAGTTGACCACGAAGGTGAGGTTGTCGAGCGCATTGGTCGCGGCCAACTGGAGAAGTCCGCGTGACTCCGGCTCGTCCATCTCGCCGTCGCCGAGAAACGCCCACACGTGTTGGTCGGAAGTGTCCTTGATGCCGCGGTGGTGCAGATACTGGTTGAAGCGGGCCTGGTAGATCGCATTCATCGGGCCCAAACCCATCGAGACGGTCGGGAACTGCCAGAAGTCGGGCATGAGCCGGGGGTGTGGATACGACGGCAACCCGCCGCCGAGCCCGGCATGACTGTGCTCCTGACGGAAACCGTCCAGGCGATCGGCGCTGATCCTGCCGACCAGAAAGGCGCGCGCATAGATACCCGGTGAGGCATGCCCCTGGATGAAGACCTGGTCGCCGCCACCGGGATGGTCGAGTCCGCGGAAGAAGTGGTTGTACCCCACCTCGTAGAGCGAGGCAGACGACGCGTACGTCGAGATGTGGCCGCCGACGCCGACGCCTGGCCGCTGCGCACGATGCACCATGATGGCGGCGTTCCAGCGGATGTAGTTGCGGAACCGCCGCTCGATCTCCTCGTCGCCGGGGAAGTACGGCTCGTTCTCGGTGGCGATGGTGTTGACGTAGTCGGTTGAGGTGAGGGCCGGAATCGAGACCCGATTCTCACCTGCGCGTTCGAGTAGTCGGAGCATCAGGTAGCGCGCACGTGCAGGACCCTGTTCGGCGACGAGTGTGTCGAATGACTCCAGCCATTCGCTCGTCTCCTCGGGATCGTTGTCGGAAAGGTACGAGGCGACTCCTTCGCGGATGACGCGTACCCCGGTGGTCTGCTGGCTGCCGACCTGATTCGACGCGGCAGCGTTGTTCGACGCGTCTGCGGTCCCGCTCCCAACGTCGGTGGTTCCGGTGTTGGTGCTGGCTGCCTGTTCGGTCACGGTGATGCCCACTCCCTCGTTTGGCCTGGGCACGGTGGTGCCCGGCATGACGACAATTCGGCGACGGGTCGCGTTGGTGTGCGGACTCCGTCGTCCATCCATATCGTGCCCCATGTCACGTCGCTTGGCACCGGTCTGGACGGTCTTGCCCGGGATCGTCGACGCCTCCTGCGGTAGCGTTTCGGTGTTTGGTGCCAGATATGGGCGACGGCCGTCGGGGAAACAGCCGTGGGGGAGACATGACAAGAGGACTGCTGTGCCGCGCAACGGGCACGCGTCTGATGCTGCTCGCTGCGGCACTGACGACGTTCGCGGTGCAGGGCTGTTCGGCGGTCGGGGGCAGCGCGGGTCCCGCGCCGGGAGAGGCCGCGGCCTATCGATCTGATGTGTCGACGTCCCGCCAGGCCCAGTCGCTGAGGGCCGGGGCGGAACTCTGCGAGGCGTCGACGAAGTCGATGGTCGTGATGCTGCGCGGGTACAACGCGTTCGTCGCGCGGCTCAACGAGGTGCAGTCCTACGACAAGGTCGGCGACCTCGGAGACAAAGCCCGAGCCGCGATGATCGCGGGCACCGATATGGTCAAGCCCAAACAGACAGCCGAGGTTCCCGGTGACCTCGGGACCGTCGTCGCATCATTCGTGACCAGCAGCAGCGCGCTGGGCGATGTGATCGGCCGCCGGCAGACCGCCCAGTTGAACTCTGCGTCGACCCGCTGGACGGGTGACAGGCGAACGGTGCTCGACACCTGCCGTGCCTACCTCCCGACACCTCCTGCGACATCGGCGACCGCGGCGCCGCAGTCGAACCCCGGCTCGTCGGCACCGGCCACATCGTCGCCGCGGCCGACGGGCTGACGGCTTCCCTGGTCTGGGTCATGTCCTCCGTTCGGGTGGTGTCGGAGTTCGTGTCGCCAGTTGGCGCGCGGAGTGTCCTCGTGTTGCACTGAGGTCCACTACGCTGTCTCGTAAGCTGAGAAGCGATGAAATCTGAAAACGTACCGGTAGGAGGTCGACACGCGGTGGTAGCCGCCACAGGGAGCAATGGCTCCGAGGGCAGCGGGGGCAGTAGCTCCGAGGGCAGCAACGCCCAGAAACTCGGGTTCGCGCCCGGAATGATGGTGCAGGAACTCGGTTGGGACGAGGACACCGACGACAACCTGCGCGCCGACATCGAGGACGCGATCGATGCCGAGATGCTCGACGAGGACGCGATCGACGTGGTCGACGTCGTATGGCTGTGGTGGCGCGATGACGACGGTGATCTCGTCGATCGGCTCATGGACGCCATCACACCGCTCGCCGACGACGGATACGTTTGGGTCGTGTCACCCAAGACCGGCAACCCCGGGTATGTCGATCCCAGTGAGATCGCCGAGGCCGCTCCGACGGCCGGGCTCACGCAGACCAACGTCGTGAGTTTGGGTGAATGGTCGGGTTCACGCCTGGTGCAGCCGAAGGCGCGGTCCGGAAAGCGAGCATGAGCGACGACTCGACCTCCGAGGTCGATTCGGTTGCTCGCGCCACCGATGTGGCGACGACCGATGTTGTTCCAACCCAGCCGCAAGCCGTGTTGTCAGTCGGCGACGTCGCACCCGACTTCGAGCTGCGTGATCAGAACAATCAGCGGGTGAGCCTCTCGCGGTTGCTCGAAGAGCGTCAGGTGCTCATCGTGTTCTTTCCGCTCGCCTTCACCGGAACGTGTCAGGGAGAGCTTGGTTTCATTCGCGACCACTATCATCGGTTCATCAACGATGAGGTTGCGGCAGTTGCTGTTTCGGTCGGACCGCCGCCCACACACAAGGTGTGGTCATCGGCGCAGGGTTTCCTCTTCCCGATTCTCTCCGACTTCTGGCCGCAC
>NZ_DLSO01000028.1:0-16329 GCF_002500165.1 Gordonia sp. UBA7860
CGAGATCCGCGACGTCGCGACCGGTCGCTTCATCGACCGGGATCGGTTGCATTACATCGACTTCGAGGGTGAGTTCTTCTCCGTGCGTGGGCCGTCGATCACGCCACGACCACCGCAGGGGCAGCCGCTCATCGCGACGACGGTCTCGGCGGGCGACCAGGTGTCGCTCGAATTGCTCGGCGGCAGCGCCGATATCGGGTTCTTCACCAGTCCGGATGACCGCGCGACTCTCGACACGGTGCTCGCAGCGTCGGACAGCAGTCGCCGAGACGACCTGCGACTCTACGACGATCTGATCGTCTACCTCGATGACACACAGGCATCGGCGGCTGGTCGTCGAGCGCAGTACGACGACTGGCTCGGCACTCACTTCGATGACGGCACACGGGAATTCGTCGGTACCGCAGCAGGATTGGCCGACCTCGTCGAAGAGCGCGCAGGTGCGGCACAGGGCGTCCGGCTACATCCGGCCGCGTTCGGACACGACCTTCGCCTGATCGCCGACGACCTCGCACCCGAGCTGCGTCGACGCGGTCTGATCGTCGGCCCGGAGGCCAAACCCTCAGGAGCACACACCCTTCGAGAGACCTTGGGTCTGCGCCATCCCATCAATCGATACTCACGCACGACCGTGTCAGGCGGTGTCCGATGACCAAACAGGTACACCTTGCGGCGCACTTTCCCGGCGTCAACAACACGACGGTCTGGAGTGATCCCGCCGCCGGGAGTCACATCGAGTTCTCGTCGTTCACACGCTTCGCACAGACCGCAGAGCGCGGATTGTTCGACTTCCTCTTCCTCGCCGAGGGACTCCGGCTGCGCGAGCAGAACGGCAAGATCTACGACCTCGACGTCGTCGGACGACCCGACACCTTCACGATTCTCGCCGCACTCGCGGCAGTCACCGAGCATCTCGGACTCGCCGGGACGATCAACTCGACGTTCAACGAACCCGTCGAGGTGGCAAGGCAATTCGCGTCGCTCGACCACCTCTCCGACGGCCGCGCCGCCTGGAACGTCGTGACGTCGTGGGATGCGTTCACCGGCGAGAACTTCCGACGCGGCGGATACCTTCCCGCGGATCAGCGCTACGTGCGGGCACGGCAGTTTCTCGAAACCGCTGTAAAACTGTGGGATTCGTGGGAAAGCGACGACGTCGTCGCCGATCGGTCGTCTGGCGAGTTCCTACGCAGGCCCCACGCCGGACAGTTCGCGCACCTCGACTCGCAGTTCGACATCAGCGGCACGTTCGGGGTGCCGCGCAGCCCGCAGGGACGGCCGGTGATCTTCCAGGCGGGCGATTCGAATGAGGGTCGGGAGTTCGCAGCCGCACGCGCCGACGCGATCTTCTCGCGACACTCGACGCTCGACGACGGCAGAGCGTTCTACGCCGACGTCAAGGGACGTCTCGCCGCACACGGGCGCACCCCGGACGATCTACTGATCCTGCCCGCAGCGACGTTCGTCGTCGGAGATACCGATGCCGACGCGGCCGAACTCGCGCACGAGATCCGACTCGCGCAGGTCAGTGGGCAGACCGCGATCAAGTTCCTCGAGCAACTCTGGAACCGCGACCTACAGGACCACGATCCCGACGGCCCGCTACCGAGCATCGACCCGCTGCCCGGTGAGAACACCGTCGCGAAGGGTCGGGCCAGTGTGCGCATCCACGAGGACCCGCGCGACGTCGCAGCTCGCTGGCGCGCGTTGGCCGAGTCGAAGAAGCTCACGACGCGTGAGCTGATCATCGAGGTGACCGGGCGTCAGGCGTTCGTCGGATCGGCGCGCACCGTCGCAGGAGAGATCAACCGGTTCGTGCAGGCCGACGCGAGTGACGGTTTCATCCTCGTTCCGCACGTCACTCCCGGCGGCCTCGACCGCTTCGTCGACGACGTGATTCCCGAACTTCAAGACCTCGGCGTGTACCGGACCGAGTATCCGGGTCGGACACTGCGTGAGAACCTCGGGCTCGCGGGGGTCGTCGCGGGTTAGGGTTTTCGTGGGTGTCGCGCCCGCGTGCACCGGCGACCACGCACCGACCACAGGGTCGGCGACGAGGGGAGATCACAGGTGGACGCAGTGTTCGGCACCAATCTGGCCTGGGGTGCGTCGTTCAGCCTCCTGGGGGTTGCGCTCATGGTCGTCGGGTTCGGTGCCCTCGACCTCGTGACTCCGGGCCGACTTCGGCAGCTCGTCTGGGTGGACAACAACCGCAACGCGATGATCCTGACGACGTCGATGGTCGTCGGAATCGCGTTCGTGCTGGTCGCCTCGGTGGTCGACACGGTGACCCTCGTGTTGTGGAAGGCGCTGCTCTACACGCTCGCCTACGCGGTGCTGACCATCGCGGTGATGATGTGGTCATTCGTGCTCATCGATTGGCTCACGCCCGGCAAGCTCGGGACCATTCTGCTCGAGAACGACGCGCATCCCGCCGGCTGGATCTCTGCGGCGGTCTTCGTCGGTGTCGCGGCGATGATCGGGACCGTACTGATCGTCTGAGTGTTATTGACTGTCCGACAATAGGCGTTCTAGGGTGATGCGAGCTGTGACCGGTGACACCGTCGGTCATCGACCGTTCGCGACGCACAACCCGGGGGAACCATGACCGCCTCACTGATCGAAGAGTCCATCGACATCGACGCCACACCCACGCAGGTCTGGTCGGTGATCTCCGACCTCGCCCGCATGGGTGAGTGGAGTCCGCAGTGCGCCAAGATGTTCATCATCGGCGGGCCGGTGAAGCTGGGCACCCGCACCGTCAACATCAACCGCCGCGGGCCGCTCGTCTGGCCGACGACGTCGAAGGTCGTGCGGTTCGCACCCAACCAGGAGATCGGGTTCCGCGTCGCGGAGAACCACACGGTGTGGAGCTACACCATCGAGCCGAACCAGTCGGGCGGCGTGACGGTGACGGAACGTCGCGAAGCCGCGGGCGGCAAGACCACCAAGGTGTCGTCGACGCTCGTCGACCTCGTCTTCGGCGGCTCCGACTCGTTCGAGGAGGAGCTCAAGGTCGGGATGGCCGAGACCCTCGGCAAGATCAAGCGCGCCGCGGAGTCGAGCACCGCCCGGGCCGCCTGAGCGCACAGTCGGTTCAGGTGCCGTCGAGCTTCTCGATCAGGGCGGGGAGGTCGGCGAGGGAGTCGATGACGTGGTCGGGCACCGGCCCGAACTCGTCGCGCTGCAGGGCGCGCAGGGCGTCCTCGCGGAACTTGCCGGTGCGCACCAGCACGCCCATGAGTGCGGCGGCCTGGGCGCCGAGGATGTCGTTGTGCATGTCGTCGCCGACCATCACCACCTGGGTCGGCTCGAGATTCATGAGTTCGACGGCGGCGCGGAAGCCCAGCGGCGACGGCTTGCCGATCGCGCGGATCTTTCGTCCCGAGGCCTTCTCGAGGCCCTCGAGGTAGACGCCTGTGTCAATCGAGAGCCCGCGCGCCGTCGACCAGATCATCGAACGGTGCATCGCGACGACCGGGGTTCCAGCGAGCATCTTCTCCAGCACCGTCGACAGCGCAGTGTGTGTGAACACGGGTCCGGCGCCGCCGAGCACGACGACCTGAGCTTCGTTCGGGTCGTCGGTGAGTGGCACGCCGGTCATGTCCTCGGCGATCGGCCCCTCGTTGAGAACCCAGGCGAGCTTGCCGGGATAGTTGCGGGCCAGGAATTCTGCGGTGAGTTTGGCGGCGGTGAGGATCTCCTCGGGCTCGACCTCGAATCCGCAGTTTCCGAGCGCCTCCGCAATCTGTGATCGCGACCGTGATGTGGTGTTGGTCAGGAACATTCGCGGGTAGCCGCGCTCGGAAAGTTCTTCGATCGCTTCGACGGCGCCGGGCAGCGCATGCCACGAGGTGACCATCACCCCGTCGATGTCGAGCAGCAGCCCCAGCGTCATGCATCGAATCTAGTGCCCGTCGGGCGCGAGCGCAGGACGGGCCCGATTCACATGGCATGCTGGGCCAATGCGTTCCGTCGCCGAGCATCAGAAGATCGTCAGCGAGCTGTTCGGACCTCCGGAAACCGTTCGCGTCGCGGTTGCCGATGCGCTGGGTATGGCCACTGTCGACGACTCCGTCGCGGCATTCGCGATGCCTGCCTTCGACAATTCCGCGATGGACGGATACGCGGTGCGTGCAACCGACATCGCCGCTGCCAGTGCTGCAGAGCCGATTCAGCTCCCCGTCGTCGACGACATTCCCGCCGGCCGCACAGGCCGGGTGACACTCGCACCGGGCACGACCGCGCGGATCATGACCGGTGCACCGCTGCCCGACGGCGCCGATGCCGTTGTGCCGGTGGAGCTCACCGACGGTGACTTCTCGGTCGATCACGTGCCCGACTCGACGGTCGGGTTCAGCTCGGGCGTCGAGGTGGGAAAGCACATTCGGCGCGCGGGCTCCGACATCGCGCGCGGCGAGGTCGCGCTACCCGCGGGCACGGTGCTCGGGGCGGCACAGATCGGACTGCTCTCGGCGCTCGGCCTCGCCGACGTCGCGGTTGCCCGACGCCTTCGCGTGGTGGTGCTGTCGACCGGCTCCGAGCTCGTCGAGCCGGGAAAACCGTTGCAGCACGGGCAAATCTACGAATCCAACGGCGCCATGCTCACAGCAGCACTCACCGAGGCCGGCGCGCTGGCACGGCACATCCACTTCGTCCCCGACGACGTCGCGGACTTCCTCGAGCGCCTCGACGAGGCGTCGGCCGACGCCGATCTGATCATCACCTCCGGCGGCGTGAGCGCCGGGGCCTACGAAGTGGTCAAGGACGCACTCGACGGTCGATCTTCGGAGCATGGGGGTCAGGTCGAGTTCGCGAAGGTGGCGATGCAGCCCGGAATGCCGCAGGGCTGCGGTCATCACCTCGACCCGGCCGGTCGTCGGGTCCCGATCATCACGTTGCCGGGAAACCCGGTCAGTTCACTCGTGTCGTTCGAGGTGTTCATCCGCCCACCCCTACGCGCGGCGATGGGACTGCCACCCGACCGTCCGCACGTCACAGCCACGCTCGGCAGCGACATTCGATCGCCCGAGGGCAAGAGGCAGTTCATGCGCGGCGTCGTCGACACAGCGCGGCCAGATGCCGACGGGCGACCGGTCGTCGAGCCGATCGGTCCTCCCGGGTCGCATCATCTGCGTTTTCTCGCGGGTTCGAACGCGTTGATCGACATCCCGCCCGAGATCACCGCACTGCCTGCGGGTTCGGACGTCGACGTCGTCGTTCTGTGACGTCTGCGACCCCCGGACCCCGCAGCCGCGGATGTCTGGCATCGCTAAGCTGTACGGACGCGACGGGCAATTCCGGCGCGATCGACTCGGGAGGATGATCAGGTGGCCAGGCGCCCGCGACCGGACGCATCAGCACAACATCCGGCAACCGAATCCGACGGTCTGATCCGCTCCGGCCTGACTCCGACGCACCTCGTCGCACTCGCACGCGAGACCCTTCCCCCGATCCATCCGGCGGGACTGCCGTTCGTCGCTGCGGCATCGGCGGTGGCGGTGTTAGGTCGACGACATCGGTGGGTTGCGGTGCCCGCAACCGCCGCGGCAGGAGCCTGCGCAGCCTTCTTCCGGCACCCCTCACGGGTTCCGCCGACCGAGCCTGGCGTCGTGGTGGCTCCGGCCGACGGAATCGTCAGCCTCGTCGACGACGCCGCCCCGCCGCCGGAATCGGGCCTCGGCGACCAACCCCGACCCCGCGTCTCGACATTCCTGTCGATCTTCGACGTCCACGTGCAGCGCGTTCCGATCAGCGGTCGGGTGTTGTCGGTAACGCATACGCCCGGCTCGTTCGTGTCCGCCGATCTCCCGGAAGCGAGTTCGGCAAACGAGCGCACGACGATGGTCGTCCGCCCCGACGACGCAGACAATCCCGACGGCGCAGACAATCCCGACGGCGCACACGATCTTGGCGGCGCAGCCGATCCAGACCCGACACCCCGCGACTCCGACATCGTCGTCGTGCAGATCGCCGGTCTGTTGGCACGTCGAATCGTCTGCACCGCGAAGGTCGGCGATCACCTCTCCATCGGCGACACGTACGGACTCATCCGGTTCGGCTCACGCGTCGACGTCTACCTGCCGCCGGGCACGAAGCAACGCGTGTTGGTCGGGCAGCGCACCGTCGGCGCCGAGACCGCACTCGCGACACTGAACACCCCGGAAACCACCCGCGTCGGCGACGGCGGGTGACATGCCGACCAACAATCGTGCGGGCGTAGACCGCACCCCGCTGCACTACCGCAATCCGTCGATGAGGTCGACGCGTCGTCGTGTTCCTCGGCGCACGACGTCGAACGACGAGCAGAGCAGACTGCGGCGACAGGCGGCCGCGGGGCGGATGTTCGTACCGTCGGCGCTGACGATTCTCGCCATCTGCGCGGGGCTGACGGCGGTGCGCGCTGTCATCGACGACAACGTCAACCTGGCGATGGCACTCGTTGTGGCCGCGGCGCTGCTCGACGGCATCGACGGCCGCGTGGCGCGGCTGATGGGAGCGACCACCAAGATCGGCGCCGAGATCGACTCACTCGCCGACGCCATCAACTTCGGTGTCGTGCCTGCGCTGATCATGTATCTGTATCTGCTGCAGGGATACGACCTCGGCTGGGGATTCGCGCTGATCTACTGCTGCGCGATCGTGCTGCGGCTCGCGCGATTCAACACCCTGCTCGACGACACCGACGCCCCCGGCTACACCCGCGACTTCTTCGTCGGCGTCCCCGCACCCGCTGCTGCCCTGGTGGTCCTGCTGCCGATCGGACTGGCACAGCAGTTCGGCGACGGATGGTGGACCTCTCCACTGGTCGTCGGATTGTGGTTGGTCGTGGTGGCGCTACTCGCGGTCAGTCGGGTTCCGACGGCATCGCTCAAGACGTCGTCGGTACAGCCGCGCAAGCTGGCGGGCCTGTTGATCCTGGTCGCGATAGGCGCAGCGCTGCTGCTCACATACCCGTACGTGCTGATGATCATCCTGGTGGCGGCCTACGCCGTGCACATTCCGTTCGCGTGGCGCAGTCGGCGCTGGGTGCAGGCGCGGCCGGAACACTGGGAGGCCCCGCCCGCCGAGCGCCGGGCCGAGCGTCGCGCAATCGCGCGTGGCCAGCCGCGCCGCGTGCTGCCGCCACGCAAATCGACCGCGCGACTCGGCCTGCACATCCCGGGCTCGGAACCCACGACCGCCCAGAGTGTTTCCGACACCTCCGCCACCGACGCCCCTGCTGCCGACGTCCCTGTTTCTGATACTCCAGCCGGCGGTGACGCCCGGTGAACGCGCAGCTCACGCTGACCGCGCGGCTCAACACGTCGGCGGCCGATTCCCGACGCGGGATCGTCCGGGCGCATCCCGAAGCGCTGACGGCGCTCGGACTGCGTGAGTGGGACGCAGTGTCGATCACCGGTGCACGGGTCACCGCGGCCGTCGTCGCGGCAGCACCGTCGGGAACGCCGACCGGAACGTTGCTGCTCGACGACATCACGTTCTCCAACGCGGGCATCAAGGAGAACGCGTCGGTCGTGCTCGCCGGGGTTGCCGTGTCCGGCGCGGCGCGGGTCGTCGTGACCGGTTCGGCTGTCGCGAGTCGAGGCGTCGACGAGGCGACGCTGCGTCGCGCGCTCCTCGGAAAAGTGCTGTCGGTCGGGGATGCGGTGTCGCTTCTTCCACGCGACCTCGGCCCAGAACTGACCGCGAGCGCCGCGACCCGCGCGCTGACCCTGTCGGTCGGGATCACGTGGACCAACGAGCTGGTGACGGTCACCGCAACCGATCCCGGGTCGCCGGTCAGCGTGCAGCCGTCGACCGCCGTTCTCTGGGCGACGAGCGGCGTCGACACCACGCCCGGCGCCGTCGGCAGTGACGCACGCGCCGTCGATACGAATCGCGGAGGTGTCGGCGACGATCGTGGCGCTCGCGGAGAGAATCGTGGCGCCCTCGGCGCCGCATCGGGTGCCGTCGGCGGGGTCGGGCGCGGCTGGCTCACCACGCCGCCGGGCGTCGCCTCGCCCGGGCACGTGGCGCGGCCGGCGTCGGAGTTGGTCGGCGTCGACGCGCAGGTCGCGAAGCTCACCGAGTGGCTGAGCATCACGCTCGACGAGCCAGGCGTGCTGCGCGCACTCGGGGCCACTCCCCGACTCGGCGTGCTGATCTCCGGTCCGGCAGGGTCGGGCAAGGCGACGCTCGTGCGATCCGTCTGTGCCGCAAGGACATTGACCACGATTGACGGACCGACCATCGGATCACTCGAGGCGTCGGCCCGCCTCCGCACGGTCAGCGACGCGGTCGCCGATCTCCGACGCTCCGACTCGGGGGTACTGCTCATCACCGACGTCGACGCCCTGCTGCCCGCCAAGTCCGAGCCGGTCTCGACGCTGATCCTCGACGAATTGCGCGCGGCGATCAGTCCCACCGACGCGACGTCGACCTCCGACGACCACATCGCGTTGATCGTCACCACTGCCGAACCCGCGGGCCTCGACGAACGTCTGCGCGCTCCCGACCTGTGCGACCGCGAACTCGTCATCGGACTGCCCGACGCCGCGCGGCGCGCGCGAATACTCGGGGTGATCCTCACCGGAGTCCCCACCGACGGCGCACTGAACCTGGACCAGATCGCCGCGCGCACACCAGGTTTCGTCGCAGGCGATCTGGCGGCACTCGCCCGCGAGGCCGCATTGCGTGCGGCTGCGAGGGCAAGCGCCACCGATGCGACGCCCGCGCTGACCGATGACGATCTCGTCGGAGCACTCGACGTCATCCGACCCGTTTCACGTCTGCGCACACCCGAGGTGGCTGTCGGGTCCATCACCCTCGACGACGTCGGCGACATGACCGAGACCAAGCAGGCGCTCACCGAGACCGTGCTCTGGCCGCTGCAGCACCCCGACACGTTCACGCGACTCGGCGTCGATCCGCCGCGCGGTGTGCTTCTCTACGGGCCACCCGGGTGCGGCAAGACGTTCGTCGTACGCGCGCTCGCGGCGTCGGGCATGCTCTCGGTGCACATGGTCAAGGGCGCCGAGCTCATGGACAAGTGGGTCGGATCGTCGGAGAAGGCGGTCCGCGACCTGTTCGACGCCGCACGCGAGTCGGCACCCTCGCTGATCTTTCTCGATGAGGTCGACGCCCTCGCGCCGCGCCGCGGCCAGTCGACGGACTCAGGCGTCGGCGACCGCGTGGTTGCCGCGCTGTTGACCGAACTCGACGGCGTCGAACCGCTGCAGGACGTCGTGGTCCTCGGCGCGACCAACCGGCCCGACCTCATCGACCCGGCGCTCCTCCGCCCAGGGCGGTTGGAGCGACTCGTGTTCGTGCCGCCGCCGGACACGCAGGCGCGCGCCGACATCCTGCGAACCTCGGGCCGAAAGGTGCCGCTTGCCGACGGCATCGACCTCGACGCCCTCGCCGCCGACCTCGAGGGCTATTCGGCCGCCGACTGCGCCGCACTCCTGCGTGAAGCGGCGCTGGCTGCCATGCGCCGCGACATCGACGCCGCGACCGTCACCGCCGACGACGTCGTCGACGCCCGCACGCGTGTCAAGCCGTCGCTCGACGCCGCACAGGTCGAGAACCTGCGCGCCTACGCCGAGCGACGGCTCGAGTGACAGACCTGTTCCGTTATGCAAGGTCCTCTCGCACAGCGTGTTACGGACCCGTCACTCAATGGTGAAGGAAGATGTCTTCGACGCTCCGGAGACGCGGTCGACCACCACGATCGAGTAGTGCCCCGGTGTGCGGTAGAGCTTCGTGTTCGATCCCACATCGCCCTGACACTCTGCCGTCTTGTACGTGGCGTAGCCGGTACCGGGATATTGCACCTCGATCTGACAATTCTTCCCCTTCACCTCGGCATTCGAGCGATCGCGCGCAGACCAGACGACTCCTGGCGCAAATCCCGTGTCGTACAAGGCGGGTCCGAGGTCTCGCCCGAACCAGCTGTAGACCTTCACAGACATGCTCGCCACACCGTTGGGCGACGGCTTCACCGGGGCGCCCGGGTTCGGGTCCGATGATCCGGCCAACAGCGTACCGATGAGCTCCGACAACGGATCTGGCGCCGGCGCCGCAGATACCGGCCCGGCGGCAACTGTGGCTGCGGCTCCAGCTGCAAGCACACCGGCAATGATCTTGCGCTTCATGACTTCCCCTCGCGAACGTTGAATGATGTTGCGGGCCAGGCCAATACATCATCACAGTGCGACGTGACGACCAGAAACCCCGAGCATCGACGACGCTACGCAATCGCATCACGTTGAGCTAGAGAAGATTCGATGATTCGTCCGAACGTAGGGCATCGAATCATACGATCACATTACGAAGTCTGCCCGGCCTGTCCGTTTGGCGCCTGGCCATCGGGAACCTGGCCACCGGGAACCTGGCCATTGGGAACCTGGCCGCTCGGCAGCTGGCCGTTGGGCGTCTGCCCCTGTTGGCCAAAGGGGAACTGACCGTTCTGACCTGTTCCCCCGCCATTCGTACTCCCGCCATTCATCCCGGGGCCGTTCATCCCGCCACCGTTCATTCCCGGCATGCCGCCGCCGTTCATTCCAGGCATCTGGCCGCCGTTCACTCCGGGGCCGCGCATCTGGTTCTGGCTCGACGAGTTGTCGTGGCCGACGACGTACCCGGCGCCGAAACCGAGCAGTCCGAACCCGACGGCAAGTCCGATCCCGCCCGCGATGATCGCGTTCTTGATCTTCGGCGGCACCTGGTCGGCTCGCGATTGTGCGGAATCAGCCACCGCTGGTGACTCTGCCCGCCAGGCCGACTGCACGCTGGTGGGTTGCGCGGACGTCGGCTGCTCGGCGGTCGGACTCCCGGGACTCGTTGGGAACTCGGGGTTCGTCGGGTGTTCTCCTGTGGTGGGTGCGGACATCGTTGGGGGTACTCCCTGCGTTCGGGTGCATCGTCGGCCAGCGCCGACGTTCGGCGCGTCCGCGACGCATCAACAGTGCCGTCCACGGTGCGCGGCATCCCTGGCGGCCCACTGCCCGCTCTCTGGCAATCGGCTGTGAACCTCAGGTCGTCGTGATCGTGTAGAACACCGACGACCCGCCAGACGCGGCGGCGGGGGTGACGCCCGCGCTCACCCAATACGTTGTGCCACTCTTATCCGCTGTCAGCACCACGACGGACTGGCCGTTCTGCGACGTTCGTTGCGACTCGGTGTAACCCGCGTCGGTCAGCTTCTTGACTGCGGTGTCGAGGACGTTCGAATCGCTCGCGGGCGCCTGGACCGTCACCGACCAGCCCTTGCCCGCTGCGCCCGACGCGCTCAACACCGTTCCGTCGATGAGGGGTACCTGATCGGAGGGAAAATCAGACGGTAGTGCCACTCCCTTGAGACCGCTCTCCTCCTCGGACGCACAAGCACCGATGACCAGCGCAAGCGCGCACGTCAGCAGAACGACGGTGAACCTGACTAAGCGCGACATGACTGCAACGGTAAGATAGACGAGCGGGCAGTTGCTCCGTGACACCCCGCCAGACGACGAAAGACGGAGTGCCCTTTGATCTCGGTGTTGGCCGCGTTGGCCGTGTGTGCGCTCATCGCACCCGCCATCGTTCATGCGCTCGGCACCAGGGGTTTCTACGTACTCGCGTTGGCTCCGCTCGGCGGACTGATCTGGGTTTTCCTCAATTGGCCGCATGCGCACGACGCCCCTCGCGTCGAGACGGTCACCTGGGCCCCGACGCTGCAGATGGATTTCGTGATGCGTTTCGACACGCTCACGGCCATCATGTCGGTGCTGATCCTCGGTGTCGGGGCACTCGTGCTCTGTTACTGCGCCAATTACTTCGACGACGCTCGCCCACGGGTCGCCATCTTCGGTGGCGAGATGATCGCGTTCGCCGCGGCGATGTTCGGTCTGGTCGCCAGCGACAACATGCTGATGCTCTATATTTTCTGGGAGCTCACCACGGTGTTGTCGTTCATGCTCGTCGGCTTCTACCACGTCCGCGCCACCTCGCGTAGATCCGCGACGCAGGCACTGCTCGTGACCACTCTCGGCGGACTAGCGATGCTCGTCGGCATCATCATGCTCGGCGAACGCACCGGGTCGTATCTGCTCTCCGACCTCGTTACGCACCCGCCGTCGAGCGGCATCTTTGTCGACGTCGCGATCGTGCTGGTGCTGATCGGCGCCGTCAGCAAGTCCGCGATCGTCCCGTTCCACTTCTGGCTGCCCGGTGCGATGGCAGCGCCGACACCGGTCAGCGCATACCTGCACGCCGCAGCGATGGTGAAGGCGGGCATCTACCTGATCGGACGGCTGGCACCCGGCTTCTCGGGCCTCACCAGTTGGCAGGTCATGACGATCGGGCTCGGCTGTTTCACGATGGTGCTCGGTGGCTGGCGTTCGCTGCGCGAACTCGATCTCAAGCTCATCCTCGCGTTCGGCACGGTCTCGCAGCTCGGCTTCCTCGCCGTGCTGTTCGGCATGGGCGATGCGAACGTCGCGATGGCCGCGCTGGCGATGCTGGTGGCACACGCAATGTTCAAAGCCGCGCTGTTCATGGTCGTCGGCATCATCGACCACTCGACGGGTACCCGCGACATCCGCAAGCTGGCCCGCCTCGGACACCGTCTACCCGTCCTCGCCGTCATCGCCGCCATCGCGGGCGCGAGCATGGCCGGACTGCCATTCACCATGGGGTTCGTCGGCAAAGAGACCGCGTTCGCGTCGATCTGGGACACCGGCTCGCTGCAGCACTGGCAGGCGGAGACGGTCGACTACGTGCTGCTGGCGGGATCGATCATCACGATGGCGTACACGACCCGCTTCCTATGGGGCGCGTTCGGCCGCAAGGTGCGCAGGCTTCCGAGCCGTGTCGTCGCACAGCTGCATCCGCCGTCGGTCGCGTTCCAGACGCCACCGGCGATCCTGGCTGTACTCGGCGTCGCCACCGCTTTCCTGAGTCCGCTGATCGGCGAGGCCTTCGAGCCCTACGCCGAGAGCCTGCCGTCGTACGGCCACGAGATCGAACACCTGGGCATGTGGCACGGCTTCGGCTTACCGGTGGTCTTCTCGATCATCGTCATCGTCGGCGGCGCAGCACTGTTCCTACTGATCAGACGCCTTCGCGACATGCTGTTCCGCTACCGCCCGCTACTCAACGCCGACCGCATCTACGACGCGACGCTGCGCGCGGCCGACACACTCTCGCTGACGCTTACTCGCAACACCCAGCGCGGTTCACTGCCCATCACCCAGGGCGTGATCATGTGCACCGCGATCATCCTGCCCATCACGGTGCTGTTCCTCGGTTCACGTGATCGACTCTCGCCACGCGGTTTCGACTCGTCGATCGAGGTGGTGATCGGAGGGATCATGGCCGCGGCCGCGCTCGCAGCGGTCCTGCTGCGTAACCGACTCGCGGCGACGCTGATCGTCGGTGTCACGGGCTACGGCTGCGGCGTGCTGTTCGCGCTCTACGGCGCCCCCGACCTCGCGCTCACCCAGTTCCTCGTCGAGACGCTCACCCTGGTCATCTTCGTGCTGGTCCTGCGCAAGCTGCCCGCAGAACCCGAACCGCGCCACGCGACGAGGTTCAAGGCGGTTCGCGCGCTCATCGGCGCGGCGGTCGGTGTGAGCCTCGTGGTCATCGGACTCTTCGCCGCTGCCGCGCGCAATTCACAGCCGGTCTCGGTCGACATCCCCGAGGCCGCATACAAGTGGGGACACGGCGCCAATGCGGTCAACGTACTGCTCGTCGACATCCGCGCGTGGGACACGATGGGCGAGATCAGCGTGCTCATCGTCGCGGCGACCGGCGTCGCGTCGATGGTGTTCCGCAACCGCAGATTCGGTGCCGCGCCGCGTGTGTCCGACGCCGCACGCATGCTCGCGAATGGTCCCAACGGTGGCCCGAACGGCCAGAACGACGAAGACGACGACCCGATCCCACCAGACCGCACGACGTGGCTGCGCGGCAGCGAGTTCCGCGACCCGCGCCACCGGTCGATGGTCTTGGAGGCGACAACCCGTCTGATCTTCCCGACGATGGTCGTGCTCTCGGTCTACTTCTTCTTCGCCGGCCACAACGCTCCCGGCGGCGGGTTCGCCGGTGGCCTCACGATGGGTCTTGCCCTGGTGTTGCGCTATCTGGCGGGCGGCCGCTACGAACTCGGCGAGGCGCTGCCCATCGAACCCGGCAAGTTCCTCGGTGCGGGACTGTTGATCTCCGCGGGCACCGCGGCGACCTCGATGCTGCTCGGTGCGCCCGCGCTCTCGTCTGCGGTTCTCAAGGTCACGGTGCCGCTGCTCGGCGACGTCAAGATCGTCACCGCACTGTTCTTCGACCTCGGCATCTACCTGATCGTGGTCGGCCTGGTGCTCGACATCCTGCGGAGCCTCGGCGCACGCCTCGACGTCGAGACCTCGGTCCCGGCGGGCACCGTCATGCGCGTACCCGGGGAGGTCAGCCGATGAGCGTCAACCTCGGACTCCTGGTCATCGTCGCAGTCCTCGCCGCCTGCGGCTCGTATCTCCTGATGGAACGCAGCCTGATCCGCATGCTGCTGGGTCTGCTGCTCGTCGGAAACGGCATCAACCTGCTGATCATCACCCTCGCGGGTCCTCCGGGTAATCCGCCGATCCTCGGCAGGACGTCGGATCACCGCACGCACGACGCCGACCCTCTCGCGCAGGCGATGGTCCTCACGGCGATCGTCATCACGATGGGTGTGGCCGCGTTCATCCTCGCGATGGTCTACCGGCTGTTCGTCCTCAACCGAGACGACGACGACGTCGAAGACGACGTCGAGGACCTCAAGGTGCTCAACACCAGCCTGCAGACAGCACCTGACCGCGACCGCAGTGACAACCCCGAGACCGGCGCCGACACACCACTCGGCGACCTGTTCGACGACGAAGGCAACCCGCTGACACCCGAGGAGTACGCCGCACTGCACCGGTCCAAGATCGAAACCGACCTCATGCCAGAAGACGACGACGTCGTCGACGAGGTCTCGCGCGAAGAGGACGAACTCGCCGAGGCCGGCCTCGACGTGGTCGACATGACGTGGCCGCTCGGCAACGACCTGCAGGATCCGGACAAGCCCTATCCCGGAACGGCCGACCCGCGTGATCCACCGCAGCCGGGAGACGATCGATGATCCCCCAGCCCTCGTGGATTCCGGTTCTCATCACGCTGCCGACCCTCGTACCGCTGCTCGGTGCCGCGATCACACTGCTCGCCGGTCGCAGCCCGATCCTGCAGCGCGCCGTCGCTCTCGTCGCGATCGGTACCGCGCTCGTCGCGTCGGGCATGATGCTCTACCTCACCGACGAACACGGGACTTTCTCCCTCCACATCGGCGGGTGGGGCTCGAAGGGGTACCCGAACGGTCCGCTCGGGATCACGTTGGTCGTCGATCCGCTCGCCGCGTTGATGCTGGTCGTCTCGACGGTCGTGCTGCTGTGCGTGGTGAGCTACGCGATCGGGCAGGGCATCCGCGACGGAACGTCGCAGCAGCCGGTGTCGATCTTCCTGCCGACCTACCTGATCCTGTGCGCAGGCGTCTGCAACTCCTTCCTCGCAGGCGACCTGTTCAACCTGTTCGTCTCGTTCGAGATCCTGCTGTCGGCGAGCTTCGTACTGCTCACACTGGGCGCCAGCGGCGAGCGCGTGCGTGCGGGGGCGTCGTACGTGATGGTCTCGATGCTCTCGTCCCTGGTCTTCCTCTCAGGCATCGCATTCGCGTACGCGACGACCGGCACACTCAACCTCGCCGAGATGGCACTGCGACTCGATACCGTGGCCGACGGCACCCGCAACGCGCTCTACGCGGTGCTCCTCGTCGCATTCGGTATCAAGGCCGCGGTGTTCCCACTGTCGTCGTGGTTGCCCGACTCGTATCCCACGGCCCCCGCGCCGGTCACCGCGGTGTTCGCAGGCTTGCTGACCAAGGTCGGTGTGTACGCGATCATGCGCACACACACGCTGCTGTTCCCCGGCGGATCGATGGACTCGATCCTCATGGTCGCGGGCCTGCTGACGATGCTGATCGGCATCTTCGGTGCGATCGCGCAGTCCGATATCAAGCGACTGTTGTCGTTCACGCTCGTGTCGCACATCGGCTACATGATCTTCGGCATCGCGCTGTCGTCGCGACTCGGACTGTCCGCGGCGATCTACTACGTCGCGCACCACATTCTCGTGCAGACGACGCTGTTCCTGGTCGTCGGCCTGATCGAGCGACAGGCGGGCTCTGCGTCGTTGCGCCGACTCGGCGGTCTGATCGCCAGCCCCCTGCTCGCAGGACTCTTCCTGATCCCGGCGCTCAACCTCGGCGGTATCCCGCCGTTCTCCGGGTTCATCGGCAAG